>CAYLNA010000043.1:0-12355 GCA_964384665.1 uncultured Desulfovibrionaceae bacterium
GGCGAGAATTGGTGCAGTCGGCGCTGGTTCCACAGGCGCGGGCTCGGCGAGAATTGGTTCAGTCGGCGCTGGTTCCACAGGCGCGGGCTCGGCGAAAACTGGTTCAGCCGGCGCTGGTTCCGCAAGCGCGGTCGTGATTGGCTCCGTTTCGGGAGTTTGGGGCGCGGGAGATGGTTCTGGCTGGGCCGGAGCCGCGTCGCCGCCCCATAATTTTTTGATGCGAGAGAAAAAACCCATGTCGTGGTCCTTTGTTGTTAGCCTTCAAGATCGGTGAAAATATCTTCCCAAATGATTTTGCCGGTGTCCTTGCGCGCTTGGCGCAGGAGCAGATACAGGGCCCCGCTTCCGCCATGCCGGGGCTGGGCCGTGCTGAACGCCAGGATGATGCGTTTCAGCGGGGCCTGGGTCAGCCAAGCCGACAACTCCTGGCGCAGCACGCCCCGACCGAGGGGAGAGTTGCGCCCCCGGCCCGGAATGACCAGGAGGCAGCGTTTGCCTTCCAGATAGGCCCGCCGCAGGAAATCGTGCACCGCCAGCTTGGCCTGCTCCGTGTTCATGCCGTGCAGGTCCAGCTGGCCCTGGACGCTGTACTGGCCGCTCCGCAGTTTGCGAAAGATTTTGGCGTCGAGGCCCTTGATCTGCCCGGAGATGAACTCGTGGGTGTGCTCCATCTCGAAGTCGAGGTTTTCCTCCACCAGCCGGGCGAAGGACTTGGGCTCGGGCATGTTGGGCGGCGTGGTCGTGGGCGGGGCGGCCACGTCGCGTCCGCCCCGGTCCAGGGGGGTGACGTCGGCCATGGCCCCCAAGAACAGGATCTCGTCGTCGACGGGGGGCGGATTTTCCCGCCGTTTGCGTGCGCGCTTGGTCAAGGCGGCTTTTATCCTGTGGTCTTTTCCAAGGAATTGAAACGGATTGTGCATGATGTTCACGGCGATCAGGGCGCGTATATACAAATTGGGTCGAGAGGGCAAAAGCTTCGACGGCCTCGGCCCAATGGGTCCTGTGGACAGCGCGAAGGGTAATTTGGTAGCCTGAATTCTTGTTCGGAACGGGCCTGGCCCAATTCTGGACGACACCTCAACAGCACGAGTCGCGCATGAACATTTCTGCGGAAGATTGCATGAAATACCGGGTACTCCTCGTTGGCCTCGACGAGGCCAGGGTCCGGGAAATTCGCGTCGTGCTGGACCAATTGGGCTTGCGCGGCGAAGCGGTGTCCAGTCATCTGAAGGCCCTGGCCCAGGCCGAGGACACGGCGTGCCCGTGTTTGATCGTCGCGGCCCAGGGCGAGGACATTTCCGGCCTGGAGTTCTGCGCCCTGCTCCGCGCCCGCGAGGCCCGGCGGCAAACCCGCCCGGCGTACATCCTCATGATGGGCGCGCAGTCCGACCTTGTCTCCATCGTGTCGTCGGACGTCGAGATCGACGCCTATCTGGTCGGACCGTGGATGGATCTGGAATTGGCGTGGAAACTCAAACGGGCCATCCAGGTCTTGCGGTTGATCTGGAATGGCGAGGGCGCGCGCCTGGTCGACCCGATGACCGGGCTCTTGACCTCGGATGGGCTCAAGTCCTTTCTGCTCGAGGAAGTCAACCGCGTCGGCCGCAGGCAGGGCTGGTTCTCCCTGACGGTGCTCTCCATCCCGGATCATGCCGGCCTGCGCGTCAGTTTTGGCGAGGCCTGGCTGGCTTGGTTCAAGTCCGGGATCTGGGCTTATCTGCGGCGACAACTGCGCAATTACGATCGTCTGGCCGCCTTGAAAGGCGGCGTCCTGTGTCTTGTTTCCCCCGATCTGGACGAACTCGGCACCCGCGCCCTGCTGGCTCGTTTGGGCGCGGCCCTGGAGGAGTACCAATTCCAGGACCCGGTCGGCCATGGCCTGCGCCTGGAGCTGCGCGCGCGTTTTCTCTGCGTGCGCGTGCTGGGGGATTACAAGCAGTTCGGCCGCACCGGGGAGGTGTTGTGGGATTGGCTGCAAACGCGCATCACCGAGCCCTTGCCTCCTGGCGTCCATGGGGCCACGGGACGGGCGGAGCTGGAGCTTGAACTCGTTCCGGAATCCTGATCCCGGCGCGGACCGCGCGGCGGATCAGGCGAAGGTCTGGCCGACCATCATTTCCACTTTCAGGGACACGTCCTCGACGAGGGGCTGGAAGTCCTTGTCCAGCAGGCCCGCGGGCAAGGTCAGACGTTTTGCGTCCGTCGTGAAGGTCGGGTTGAAATGGTAGCCGGCCTCGGTCGCCAGATAATCGGCCAGCTTGAGCAGGGTGACCACGGCTGGAGGAGTGCTTCCGGCGAAGTCCCGATGGTGGGCGTAAACCGCGAGCTGGACATTTTTGGGGAATTTCCACAATTTGAGCGCCTTCGCGCTGACGACGGGATGTCCAACGCCGAACAGGGTTTCCTCGAGCAGCAGCGGGTCCTGGTCGCCCTCGGCCCAGGCCATGGTCATGGTGGTGAAGGTTTCGGCCATGAGCGTGCCCATGACCACATAGCCGATGTCGTGGAGCAGGCCGGCCAGATACGCGCCTTCCTGTTCCTCCGGGGTCATGGGAAAAAGATCGGGATGGTACTTGAGTAATGTTTCGCTCAAGAGCGCGGTGCACAGGCTGTGGGTCCAGAAACGGCGGATGGGAAAGCTCGGGGACAAAACATTCTTGCGGACCGAGTCGGCCAGGGTCAGGTAGTAGACAATACCCTTGGCTTCCTTCAAGCCGAGCCGGATCAGGGCCTTTTGGGGCGAGGTGATATCCTCCAGGCCTCGGTAGATGGGGGAATTGGCCACGGCCATGATCCGGGCGCAGAGAACCGGTTCGGCGCTCATGGCCTCGACGATTTCCCCCAGCCGCGTGTTCGGGGCGTTGAGCAAGCCCCAGAGCCGGACGACCACGGCTTTCAGGGGAGGGAGATCGGTATCGTTGAGTTTGTCGAGATTGAGCATTGGATATCGTGGAATGGCAAAAGATTGGTCGTGAAGCCGCGTGGCGCGGCGCGCATCATCTTGGCCTCGCCTATCACGGGGGAGCGGCATTGGGCAATGGGCCTGCGCGGCGTCCGTCCGGCGGTATGAAGACAGCAAGGAGAAATGGATGAAGATCAGCTTTTTGGGCGCGGCTCGAACCGTCACCGGGTCCTGCTATGTGTTGGAATGCGAGCAGGCCCGCTTCGCCATCGATTGCGGCATGCATCAGGGCAACCGGGTCATCGAACTGCGCAACTGGGACGAAAGCGGAGTCTATCGGCCGGAAGCTCTTGATTTCATTTTGATGACCCACGCCCACATCGATCACTCCGGACTGCTGCCGCGTTTGGTCCGGAAAGGATTTTCCGGTCCGGTCTATGTCACGCCCCCGACCCGCGATCTGCTCGGGATCATGCTCGAGGACAGCGCGCGCATCCAGGAGGCCGAGGCGCAGTGGCGCAGCACCAAGAAAATGCGCGCCGGGGATCTGCCGGTGGAGCCCCTGTATTCCGTGGAGGACGCCCAGAGGGCCGCGCGCCAGCTCAACGTGCGCGAATACAATCAGGTTTTCGAGCCGATTCCGGGCATTCGGGTCAACTACAACGACGCCGGCCATATTCTGGGCTCGGCCTTCATCGAGATCTGGATCACGGAGGGCGAGGAGGAATTCAAGCTGGTCTTTTCCGGTGACTTGGGGCGGCCCAACCAGCTCCTGGTGCGCAATCCGCAGACCGTGGAGACGGCGGATTTTCTCTTCCTCGAATCGACCTATGGCGCCCGCAACCACAAGAACGAGGCCCAGAGCCGGGAAGAGCTGGCCGAGGCCATCGCCTATAGCTACCGGCACGGGGAAAAGGTCATTATCCCGGCCTTCGCCGTGGAGCGGACCCAGGAAGTCCTGTACAGCCTTTATTTGCTGAACAAGGAGGGCAAGCTCCCGCCGGACATGCCCGTTTTCGTGGACAGCCCGCTGGCCATCAAGGCCACCGAAATTTTTCGCAGGCACTGGGATTACTACGATCACCAGACCAAGGAACTGGTCAAGAGCGGCGAAAATCCCCTGGAACTGGCCAACCTGCGTTACACGCTGACCGCCGAGGAATCGCGGGCCATCAACTCCGTCCAGGGGCCGGCCGTCGTCATCTCCGCCAGCGGCATGGCCAACGCCGGCCGCATCAAACACCATTTGCGCCACAATATCTGGAAGCCGGGCGCGTCCATTGTCTTTGTCGGTTTCCAGGCCGAGGGCACGCCGGGCCGGCGCATCGTGGATGGCGCGCCCACCGTGCGCATTCTGGGCGAGGAATTGTCGGTCAAGGCCAAGGTCTACACCATCGGCGGGTTTTCCGCTCACGCCGGGCAGACCCAATTGCTGGACTGGCTGTCTCATTTCCGCAATCCCGACGTGCAGGTGTACCTCGTGCACGGCGAACATTCCGGGCAAAAAGTCCTGGCCGAGTTGATCCGGGATCGCTTCAACCTGACCGTGCACATCCCCGACTATCTGGACGAATGCCTGCTCGACAAGGGCGGCCGCTTCGAACTCACGGCCCGGCCCAGTCTGGCCGCGCCGCGCATCGACTGGGATTACCTGCTGGGAGAAACGGCGGCCAAGCTGGCCCAGGTCCAGGAACGCGTGGAATACATCAAGCGCATGGGCCTGACCAATCAGGTCGAAATCCGGGGCAGCCTGCTCGACATCAACACCCGTTTCACCTCCATTCTGTCCGAGCTGATGTTCGAGCAGAAACAGGGCAAGAAGGGCTAGGCGGATGCGGATCATCGCCGGCGCGTACCGTGGCCGCCAGTTGCGGACCACGTCGGGGCCTGGATACCGTCCGGCCACGGGCAAGGTCCGCGAGTCGGTCTTTTCCATGCTCGAATCCCTGGGCGTGGTCTGGTCCGAGACCCTGGTCGCGGACATTTTCGCCGGCAGCGGCTCCCTCGGCATCGAGGCCTTGAGTCGCGGGGCTCGCGGCGCCGTGTTCGTGGAAAAGGCGGCCCAGGCGGCGGCCCTGATTCGATCCAACCTGGAGGCGCTGGGCGTGGAGCGCGCGCGCTGGAGTCTGGTCAAGGGCGACGCCCTGCGCTGGCTCGGGACCGCTGGAATCGGGCGATACGGACTTGTGTTCATCGATCCGCCCTACGGCAAGGATCTGCTCCTGCCGGCCCTGCGTCTGTTGGTGGAGCAGGGCGGGCTTGCGCCGGACGGATTGATCTGCGCCGAGGTCGAGGCCGCCCTGGAATTCTCCAATCCGCCGCACCCGGACTTGGAGCCGCTTCGCGAAAAACTCTATGGACAGACAAGGATTTGCATATGGGGCTTAGGGAAGAGCGCATAGCCATTTATCCGGGCACGTTCGATCCGTTCACCAACGGGCATTTGAGCTTGGTCCGTCGCGGCCTGGAGGTGTTCGATCGCGTCATCGTGGCCGCGGCCAAGGATTCGGGCAAGAATCCGCTGTTCACCCTGGAAGAACGGGTCGAGATGATCCGCGAGGTCTTTCGCGGCCAGAGCAGGGTGGAAGTGGAAGGATTTTCCGGCTTGTTGGTGGATTACGTGCCGAGCAAGGGCGCGAACACGATCTTGCGCGGTTTGCGGGCTGTCTCGGATTTCGAGTACGAATTCCAGATGGCCCTCATGAACCGCAAGCTGAAGCCCAGCATCCACACCGTGTTCATGATGACCGATTACCGCTGGCTGTACATCAGTTCGACCATCATCAAGGATGTGGCCCGCTTGGGCGGCAGTATCGAAGGCCTGGTGCCCGAGACGATTCTGGCCCGGGTCTCCACGCGCATGGACGCATGGCGCGCGGCCCGGGCCGAGGGGACGCCGGCGTCATGACCGAGGATTTGACCCTCGTCTGCGTGGTTGGGGCCACGGGCACGGGTAAGACCGCCGCCGCCCTTGGCCTAGCCCGCGCTCTTGGCGGGGGTGTGGTCAATTTCGATTCCCGCCAGGTCTACGCCGGATTGGGCGTGGTCACGGCCCAACCCACGGCCGAGGAGCAAGAGGTCTGCCCACACGCCCTGTATGGTTACCTGCCGGTATACGAGGCGGTGCGGGCCGGGTCCTTCGCCGAGGAGATCCTGCGCTCCGCGCGGGGCTTCGCGGCCCAAGGTTTGCTGCCCATTCTGGTCGGCGGGACCGGCCTGTATCTGAAAAGCCTGACCGAGGGCCTGGCTCCCATCCCGGATATCGATCCGGAGGTGCGGGCGCGGGTGGCCGAGGAGTGCCGCGCGGCGGGCTCGCCCGTGCTTCATGCCCGCTTGCGCGGCGTCGACCCCGACTATGCGGCCAAGATCCACCCCAACGATCCGCAGCGGATCTGTCGGGCGCTGGAAGTGTTCGCGGCCACGGGGCGGACGCTGACCGCTTGGCACGCCCGGACCGCCCGGCCCCTGGGGTTGCGCGTGCTCAAGATCGGCCTGGACGCGGCCTTGGGGGCACTGACTCCGCGCCTGGCCCGACGCATCGACCTCATGCTGGAGCAGGGGGCCCTCGCGGAAGTGGAACGGGCGTACGCCGCCCATCCCGAGCGGACGGCGCCGGGTTTCTCGGGCATCGGCTGTCCGGAATTGCTGTCCGTGCTCGTGGATGGGGCGGACCTTGAGGAGGCCAAGATCGCTTGGCTGCGCAACACCAGGGCGTACGCCAAGCGGCAGCTGACGTGGTTCCGCAAGGATGCGGACATTGCCTGGTTCGCGCCGGACGATGTGGCGGCCATGATCGCCCGCGCCAGGACGTTTGTGGCCCGATTCGGGCAATAACATGGAGATGCGATGCAACGGATTTTATTGAGTTTGTGTTTCGTGCTGCTGGCGGCGCGGGGCATGGCCGAGCAACGGCCGGAATCGGTTCCGGCTTTGGATATGAAGAGTAGCCCGCACGTGGAAAAAAGAGTGGGGCAGCCCGTGGTTCAGGAGGAGCGCGCTGTGGTCACGGTGCGGGTCTCGGGTTGGCTTTCCAGCATGGGTCCCATGGAATTTGACCGCATGATGGACGACTGGAAGGCGGAAATCGCGCAAAAAAATCTGACCGCCGTGGACATGGCCCCCTCGGGCCTGGTCGGGGTCTGGAAGATTCAAGCCCGGCAGAAGGACGCCCTGGCCAATCGTCTGCGGGACGCGGCCAAGGCCCAGGGCCTGACGGTCGAAATCGAATAGGGCCGTGCGTGGAAACGAAAAATCCCGGCGCGGCCGGGATTTTTGGAAGCGAACGACGCAGGGCGATCAGGCTTTTTTGTCGGAATCGTCCTTGGACTCGGACTTGGCCGTGACGTCGATTTCCTCGGGTTCGCTGGTGGCCTTTTTGAAATTTTTGATGGCCCGGCCCATGCCCGAACCGATTTCCGGAAGCTTGTTGGCTCCGAAGATAATCAGGACGATGACCAGGATAATGAGCAGTTCTGGAATGCCAATGCCAAACATGTATGCCTCCTCGGAAATTATTGGGCCTCATATACACATAGCGCTTCCAGCAGGTCAATACGCGTCTAAAGAAGAAAAACCTTGGTTTTCGGGCCTATAGCGTGTATTCTGAGCGTGTCCCGTTTTTCTTTTCCGCAGGGCGGACCGCGCCCGCGTCCCTGGCATCGGCATGAGCGGGGTGCGTGGATTGCCGGGCGAGGGCTGCCGTTTTTATCGCGCCGGTCGCTGTTTGTGGGCGGAGTTCGTGAATCCCGGCCTTGATCCGGCCTTCCGCTGCCGGGTCAGCGTTGGTTTGGAAAACCGTTTCGACGCCTTGGTGGACCGTTGCGAGCGGATGGGAATCGAGCTTGAGGCGGCGGGGAGGATTTGGCAGAGTTGGTGCGCCACGACCTTTGATGGCGTGTGGCCCTGCGCCGAGTATGCGCCGGATCCGGATGGCGTGTCCGACCAATGCGCGCGTTTTTGGGACGGCTTGTGCGTGTTGCGCTTTCCCCGTTGCGCGGGCCGCTGCCGCCGCTACGAGTTGGACCGGACGGAATTTCATTTCGAGGAACAAGGAGAGGACTGATGGATGATCTCGTCGTGCATTTTCCCTGGATGAATCCCAAACTGGCGGGTGTGGATGTGCCCGCTTGGGTGCGATGGCTCGATCCCGGCGTTCCTGTCGCGGGCGACGCGAATCGGTGGCGCTCTCCCGACCTTTCGTTTTCGGACGTGGAGATCCGCCGCCTGGTGCGCGACTATGTCCAATTCGCCGAGCGCTTTCCCAAGGCCGCGGACATGCAGGCCTACCGCGCCACGGGCCTCGACAATTTTTACACCGACACGACCATGGACATCCTGTCCCAGCTGACCGGCGGCCAAAAACCGACGGCGGTCACGCCAGCCGACCGCTTGCGGCAGGCCCAGATCGTCCTGGCCCTGGCCCTGTTCCGGGAAGAGCATTTTTTGGCCATGCATGAACAGGAGGCCCGCTTCGAGCAGGCCCGGGATGGATTCGCCCAGGTCTTGGGCCTGGACGACGAGGAGTCCTTCGCCGAGTTCGATATTCCGGACGAGGCCCTTTTCCCCCGGGCCAGCGTCGACCTGCCCTGGAAGGGCCTGCTGGGGCCGATGCTCGCCGTTCTGCCCGCCGGAGCCAGCCTTTTTGTTTCCGACCCCGATGTGCGGCGGGAACTCGCGGCCAGCGAGCTGACGTTTGCGCCGTGTGTCGTGGACGGCCAGGATTTGCTCTGCTGCGAACTGGACATGGACGGCCTGGAGCGGGTCTGCGGCGAACGCGTGGACGTCTCCCTTCCGGTCAGGATTCTGGCCACTCCGTAAACCTTCAACCAGCGAGAACAGGTTATGACGAAAGAGCAACTCGGGATGCGCATCAAGCGCTTTCGGGAATTGAATGACATCAGTCTGGAACAGTTGGCCGAGCGGACGGGCCTGGACCTTGGTTTTCTCAAGTCCCTGGAGGAGGATTCCGTGTATCCGTCCCTGGGACCGCTGCTCAAGGTCGCGCGCGGCCTGGGTGTGCGCATGGGCACCTTCCTGGACGACGAACTGGGCCATGATCCGCTCATCGTCCGCCTGGGAGAGCGGGAAGAGGGCCTGCACATGCTCGGCGGCAAGGATTGCCCCGTGGACATGAAATTTTATTCCCTGGGCAAGGGTAAGAAGGACCGCCACATGGAGCCCTTTTTCGTCGAACTGCTGCCCACGGGTTGCGGAGAGCGCAAGCTGTCCAGCCACGAGGGCGAGGAGTTCATCGTTGTCCAGGAGGGCGCCATCGAGGTCACCTATGGCGCCGATGTGATCACCCTGGGCGCGGGCGATTCCATTTATCTCAATTCCATCGTGCCGCATCATGTCGCCGCCAGTGGCGTCACGCCCGCGTCCATCTACGCTGTGCTCTATTTTCCGGAATAGCCACGACCAAGGAGGGGAATCATGGACAGACCAGCATTGCGAGAAATCACCCTGGGCCAGATGCTCGACGAAGCCATCGAACAGCATCCGGACAACGAGGCCGTGGTCTATGTGGACCGCAACTTCCGCCTGACCTATCGCGAGTTCGGCGAACTGGTCGACAATTTGGCCAAGGGCCTCATGGCCATGGGCGTGCGGAAGGGCGAAAAGGTCGCCATCTGGGCCACCAACGTGCCGTACTGGGTGGCCTTCCAGTTCGCCACGGCCAAGATCGGGGCCGTGCTCCTGACCGTGAACACCTTCTACAAGAAGGCCGAGCTGGAATACCTGCTCAAGCAGTCCGAGTGCGAGAACCTGCTGCTGATCGATTCCTTTCGGGACACGGATTATGTGCAGACCGTCTACGAGCTGGCGCCGGAACTCAAGACCCAGGAGCGCGGCTACCTGAAATGCGACCGTTTTCCGGACCTGAAGCGGGTGTTTTTCCTGGGCCAGGAAAAACACCGCGGCATGTACTCCATGCCCGAACTGCTGGCCTTGAGCCGCCTGACCCCGGAGGAGGACTACCGCGCCCGCCAGGCCGCCCTGGACCCGCACGACGTGGTCAATATGCAGTACACCTCCGGCACCACCGGGTTTCCCAAGGGGGTCATGCTGACCCACTACAATATCGGCAACAACGGCTTCTGGATCGGCGAGAACCAGGTCTTCACCCACAAGGATCGGGTCTGCCTGCCCGTGCCGCTTTTTCATTGCTTCGGCTGCGTGCTGGGCGTGCTGGCCTGCGTCAGCCACGCCTCGACCATGGTTATTCTGGAGGGGTTCAGCCCGCTCTTGGTCATGACCGCCGTGGAAGAGGAAAAATGCACGGCCCTGTATGGCGTGCCGACCATGTTCATCGCCGTCCTGGAGCACAAGTCCTTCCCGCGTTATGATTTTTCCTCGTTGCGCACGGGCATCATGGCCGGTTCGCCCTGCCCGGTGCCGGTCATGGAAAAAGTCATGGACGTCATGAACATGCGGGAGATCACCATCTGCTACGGCCTGACCGAGTCCTCGCCGGTCATGACCCAGACCAGGGTTCACGACAGCGTGGACCAGCGCACCAAGACCGTGGGCCGGGCCATGCCCGAGGTCGAGGTCCGCGTCATGGATCCGGAAACGGGTCTGCCCTCGAAGATTGGCGACGTGGGCGAGGTCTGCTGCCGGGGCTACAACGTCATGAAGGGCTACTACAACAACCCCGACGCCACGGCCCAGGCCATCGACCCGGACGGCTGGCTCCATTCCGGGGACCTTGGGACCATGGACGAGGACGGCTATGTGACCATCACCGGCCGCCTTAAGGACATGATCATTCGCGGCGGCGAGAACGTTTATCCGCGCGAGATCGAGGAATTCCTCTATCGCATGGAAGGGGTCAAGGACGTGCAGGTGGCGGGCGTGCCCAGCCGCAAGTACGGCGAGGAAGTGGGAGCTTTCGTCATTCTGAAGGACGGATTCGACTACGCGCCGGAGGACATCAAGGATTTTTGTCGCGGCCAGATTTCGCGCTACAAGATTCCCAAATATGTCGCCTTTCTTGAACAGTTTCCCATGACCGCCAGCGGCAAGATCCAGAAGTACAAGCTGCGCGAGCTGGCGGCGGAACTCTTCCCCGAGGCCATGAAATGACGGTCGTCCCCGTGCGCGAGGCCGCGTTGAAGGCCAGACCTCGTCCCGACCTGCGTCATGTGCGGGGCGTGGTCTTCGACTGCGACGGGGTGCTGTTTGATTCCCGCGCCGTGAACCGTCATTACTACAACCACATCCTCGTCACTCTCGGCTTGCCGGAAATGAGCGACGAGGATGAGGATTATGCCTTCATGCATACCGTGGACGCGGCCCTGGCCCGGATCATTCCGCCCGAATTCATGGATCGGGCCCGGGCCGTGCAGCACCACATGACCTACAACGACTTCATTGACCGCATGATTCCCGAGCCGGGTATTTTTGAATTCCTGGTCGAGTTGGAGCGGCTTGGGCTGCGCATGGCGGTCAACACCAACCGTCGCAACTCCATGGAGCTGGTCCTGGAGCGTTTCGACATGACCCGCTTCTTCGATCCGGTCATGACCGCGGCCAAGGTGGCCCGGCCCAAGCCCGATCCCGAGGGATTGAACGTCATTGTTCGGGCCTGGAATTTGCCCCTGGAAAATTTGGCCTACATCGGGGATTCCGAGGTCGACCAGCTGACCACGGCCAGCGCCGGCGTGCCGTTTTGGGCCTACCGCAACCCGAATTTACGGGCAAAGCTGCATGTGGACAGTTTCCATGAACTGCGGCAATGGTTTGAGAGGGATTTTTGCTAAATAATCGATTACCGATTTTTTCGGTGGAATAGAGGAATCATTCATGCCTGTTTTTTCGAGTCTCGCGGCCGCGATCTATTATGTGGCCGACACGGTCCTGTCCCTGTATTTCTGGGTTGTCATCGCCGGGGTCGTTTTGTCCTGGGTCAATCCCGACCCGTACAACCCCATCGTGCGCGGCGTCCGCACCCTGACCGAACCGGTGTTTTACCGCGTCCGGAAATGGATGCCGTTTACCTATATTAGCGGTATCGATTTTTCTCCTTTTGTCGTAGTCTTGGGTATCAAGTTCGTGCAGATTTTTCTGGCCCGTCTGCTGACGCAGGTGATGTTCTGATTCATGGTGGGAGAGCGTCCGGTCTATGCCGGCAAGGCCAAGCATGGCTGGCGGCTTTCGGTTTGGGTCCAGCCCGGGGCGAAAAAGACGGAATTGGCCGGCATGCACGGTGACTATTTGAAAATCCGGCTGCAGGCTCCGGCCGTGGACAACAAGGCCAACGCGGCGTTGACGGCTTTTGTCGCTAAGTCCCTGGGACTGCGGCCCGGGCTGGTCAGCCTGGAGTCCGGACACGCGTCGCGGCAGAAGAATCTGCTTCTGCAAACAGAGGAAGAGCCCGACTGGAACCTCGTTTCCAATCGGGCATAAGGCAAACCATAACGGTAAGGAGAACGTCCTATGGAACAGCAAGAC
>CAYLNA010000044.1:0-12316 GCA_964384665.1 uncultured Desulfovibrionaceae bacterium
TTCGTCCGGGCCGGCACAGTGGCCATGCGCCGCAGCATGCAGCTGGCGGACTGATCCGATCACAAGGCGGCCCCGCCCGGGCCACATACATTCATTGAAAAGGAGACAGCATGAAGGTTTATTACGACAAGGACGCGGATCTGAATATACTCAAGGACAAGGTCGTGGCCATTATCGGGTATGGCAGCCAGGGCCACGCTCATGCCCAGAATCTGCGTGATTCCGGCGTGCAGGTCATCATCGGCCAGCGTCCCGGCGGACCCAATTACCAACTGGCCAAGGAGCATGGTTTCGAGCCGGTCAGCGCGGCCGAGGCCGCCAAGAAGGCCGACCTGATCCAGATTCTGGTCCAGGATCAGTATCAGCCCAAGGTCTACGAGGAAGAAATTCTGCCCAATCTGGCTCCTGGCAAGACCCTGGTTTTTGGTCACGGCTTCAACATTCACTATAATCAGATCGTGCCGCCCAAGAACGTGGACGTGGTCATGATCGCGCCCAAGGGGCCGGGACATCTGGTGCGGCGTGAATTCGAAAAGGGCGGCGGCGTGCCCTGCCTGGTGGCCGTGCATCAGGACGCCACGGGTCAGGCCCTGGCCAAGGCCCTGGCCTATGCCTCCGGAATCGGCGGCGCCCGGTCCGGCGTCATTGAGACGACCTTCGCCGAGGAAACCGAGACCGACCTCTTTGGCGAGCAGGCCGTGCTCTGCGGCGGCGCGAGCGAATTGATCCGGGCCGGTTTCGAGACCCTGGTCAAGGCCGGCTACCAGCCGGAAATCGCCTTCTTCGAGTGCATGCATGAGCTGAAGCTCATCGTGGATCTGCTCTACGAGGGCGGCTTCAAGAAGATGCATTATTCCATCAGCGACACGGCCGAATACGGCGACTACGAGACCGGCCCGCGGGTCATCAACGACGAGTCCCGCAAGGCCATGCAGAAAGTGCTGGAGGAAATCCAGGACGGCACGTTCGCCCGCAACTGGATTCTGGAGAACAAGGCCGGTTTGCCGTCCTTCCTGGCCAAGAGACGGCGCAGCCACGAGCACCAGATCGAAAAGGTCGGCGATAGCCTGCGCGAGATGATGGCTTGGTTGAAAAAATAGCCCGTTTCGGCCGCTCCCGGCGAGCGGCCGAGTTTGGCGAGATACCGGATTGCCCTTTCGGGCGATCCGGTTTTTTGTTAGGATGGCCTTTCAAAGGCGCAATGGTTTTTAAATCGTGGTGAGTGAATGCGATGGATGCCCCGTTGACCGAGGAACAACTGCTGTCCAAGGCGTGGACCCTGTTCGCCAATGACGATCACGCTGGCGTCGTGAATGTCTGCCGGGCCGGGTACGCCCATGGTCTGCGCAGCTATGACATGGTCCGGCTCATGCTCGACAGCCTGAGCAAGCTCGGCAAGGTCCAGGAGCAGGCCGAGGTCACCCTGAAGGTCCTTGGTGAGAACGCGTACCCGCCCAAGGTCGCGGCCAAGCTCTATTTCCGGGCTGGCCTCATCTATCAGCACCAGGATGACCCGCACACGGCGCGGGAAATTTTTGAAAAGGTCATGCAGCTTGATCCGGAGTTTCCCGGCATCGAGCAACGCATCAAGGCCTTGGCTCCCCGGCCGGCTCCAGCCAGCAGCAGCCGCTATTCCCATCTGCTGGACAAGCAGCTCGTCACTCCCGAACAACTGCGCGCGGTCCTGGCCGAGGGCGTCAACGACCCGGACGCCATGCTGCTTGGCACGTTCAAGATCAGCAAGGCCGATCTGGGCGAAAGTTTGGCCCGATTCTACAACACCGACTTCGTGCCGTTCTCGACCAGCAAGGAGCCGCCCTTCGAGCTGTTCGAAAAGCGCCGCCTGGATCCGGATTTTTTGAAGCGCTACGGGTGGGCGCCCTTCGCCCAGGAAGGCAACACTATCACCGTGCTCATGACCAATCCGTTCGACCTCGGCCGGCTCGATGAGATCCGTTTCATCTATGGCACGTCCGGGATCGTGGCCAAGGTCACCCTGCAGGGGGATCTCGAGCAGTTCATCGAGCACTTCTACAAACAGCTTGGGGCCGGCGAATCCCTGGCCGCAGCGTTTGACGAGGAAATCGACAGCGGCGAAAACGCGGCCGAGGAGATGGAAACCGAGCTGACCGAGCAGGACAGCGAGGTGGTGCGCATGGTCAACGCCCTCTTGGTCGAGGCCTGGCGCAAGAATGTGTCCGACATCCATGTCGAACCCAACCCGCAGGCGCGTTACTGCCTGTTCCGCTTCCGCCTGGACGGAACGTGCTTCGAATTCCGGCGGGTGCGCATCGCCCTGGCCAAGCCCATCGTCTCCCGCCTGAAGATCATGGCCAGCCTGGACATCGCCGAACGCCGCCTGCCCCAGGACGGCAAGATCAAGATCAAGCTTCCGGACCGCAACAAGGTCGTGGAATACCGCATGGCGACCATCCCCACCCTGGAGGGCATGGAGGATGTGGTCCTGCGCGTGTTGGCCTCGGGCAAGCCCCTGCCCCTGGACAAGCTCGGACTCAGTCCCGAAAATAAGACCAATTTGGAGCGCATGGTCCATAAACCGTATGGCCTGTTGCTGGTGGTCGGGCCCACGGGTTCGGGCAAGACGACCACCTTGCATTCGGCGGTCAGTTACATCAACACGCCGGAACGCAAGATCTGGACGGCCGAGGACCCGGTGGAAATCACCCAGGAGGGCCTGCGTCAGGTTCAGGTTCAGCCCAAGATCGGATTGACCTTTGCCTCGGCCTTGCGTTCGTTCTTGCGCGCCGATCCGGACGTGATCATGATCGGCGAGATGCGCGACCAGGAAACTGCGCACATCGGCGTCGAGGCTTCCCTGACCGGCCATTTGGTGCTCTCCACCCTGCACACCAATTCCGCCCCGGAAACCGTGACCCGTTTGCTGGACATGGATCTGGATCCCTTCAATTTCGCGGATTCCCTGTTGGGCGTGCTGGCTCAACGTCTGGTCAAGACCTTGTGTCCGAACTGCAAGGAAGCCTACACCCCGGACGAGAACGAAATCGCCGAGTTGGAGCGGGAATTCGGGCCCGGCTTCGAGGTCCACGCCAAGGCGTTTCTGAGCGGCCCGCGCACCCTCTACCGCAAGGTCGGATGTTCGCAGTGCGTGGGCGGGTACAAGGGCCGTATCGGCATGCACGAGCTGATGGTCAATTCCCCGGGACTCAAGGCGCTGATCAAGCACCGCAAGCCCACCGAGGAGATCCGCAACCAGGCCGTGGCCGAAGGCATGCTGACCCTCAAGCAGGACGGCATGCTCAAGATGCTCCAGGGCCTGACCGACATGATCCAGATTCGGGCCGCCAGCGGGTGATCAGCCTTCGTGACCCAGGCTGATCGCGTTTTCGGAAATACGCATACCCCAAGGACCGATGATTCTCTCCTCCAGCCAACTCCGCGCCTTGAAAGAGCGCAACGACGAGGAATTGCGCAAGGGCAAGCACGGCAAATACGGCTACCCGGCGCACACCATCCAGGATTTGCTGCAGACCATCGAAGCGGTGAAAAAGGAAAAGAAGAAGTGGAAGCAGTTGGCCCAGGAACGCGGGCTGGTCGTGCAGGAAATCGCGGCCCTGGCGGGAAAGGCGGTGTCCCTTTCGAGCGAGGACGAGTGATTGCCCGCGCGTCAATAATCATGCTTCCACGTCACCCCGCCTCCCTGGCGTGAATCCGCGCCAATTTCCGTTTCCACGCTGATTTTCGGCGTTATCTGGATGTCCACCTTGGTCTTGTCCTGGCCAGAAACGCTGCGCTGGGTCCGGACATAGTATTTTCCGCCCAAGTATCCTCCGACGCCAACATTCGTGGCGTCATCCTCGTCCTTGTCCACGTTGACTTCCTGTAGCCCGAGGCGCGTCTTGATTGAACCCAGAAAATCCGGGGTCGCGCCGATGCCGGTCAGTTGGGCGGCGGCTTGAGCCAGACGGACTGCCTGCAGCGGAGAAATCTGGCGCGAGGAGCGTCCAAAGAGGACCATGGCCAGGATTTCATCGGCGGGCAGGGCCGGAACAGAGGACAGCGTCAGGCGGAAGTTTTTGGCGGGTCCCAGCAGGTGGACCTGGGCCGTGGTCTCCAGAACCTGGGTTTCCCCGATGACGTCCAGATAGGGATTGGGGGGCGTGGCGCCGTCCAGGCTCAGCGCGCCCTGGGTCAGGTCGAAGGAGCGGTCCAGGAACTCGAATCGACCACGGAGCAGGTTGACCGTTCCGGTGACGCGGGGCTGGGTTGGGCTGCCCTGGACGCGGACGCGGCCCGCCCATTCGGAGTCCAGTCCCCGCCCCGTGACAAAAAAGCGGGCCGGGACGTGGATGTTCAGATCCAGCTCCGTGGCGAAGGGGCGTGCCGCTGGGCGCGGCGCGGACTGGCTGGGCGGAGTGTTGATATGCGCGATGTCGATGCGCGGCAGGTCGGCCGGCATGGACCGGGGGAGGCGGAACTCCGTGGGATCAAGGGTTAGGTCGCCGCTTAGGTGGGCGGAGTCTTCGTCGCCGCGCGCGTGCACGGCGCCGTTGACCGTGCTCTGGAACGAGTCCAGGTCCAGGATGCGGGCGGCGCGCAGGGTGATGTCGGCGACATAGGTCCGGCTGGCCACATTCAGCATGCCCTGGGCCTCCACGCGGCCCGTGCGCCCGTCGCTTCCCGAGAGGTCGGCGGTCAGGATGGAGTCGTGAGCCTGGAGCGAAGCCCGCAGGTCGTTCAGGTGCGTTCCGGTGCGGTGGTTTTCGTAGCTCGCGTTCCGAATCAGCGCCGATCCGTCCAAGGTTGGCGCGCTCGGCGCGCCGCCGACGAGGAAGCGCATTTCCACCGTGCCGTTCATGCTCTGGTCGTCCAGACGCAAGAAATGCGGCAGCACCGCAAGGTCCGCGTTGGCCATGATTTTTCCGGAAACAGGCGTGGATTCCGAGATCGTGACCGCCGGTGGATCCAAACTAAGCCTCAAGGGGCAGGACAATTCCCCGACGGCGCGCATTTTGCTGCTCGGATCCGCGATTTCGGCCGTAGTCGTGAACTGGCCGGCGCGGAGCGACGCCTTGGCCTGGGCGGTGAGCTTGGGCGGATCGATGTTGCCTGCGTGTGCGAGCAGATCCGCGACATCCAGGGTCAGATCGAGATTCGGGTTTGCGCGCGCCCCGGCAAGATCGAGACGAGCGTTGAGGCGGCCGGAGGGAAGTTCCGGAAAAATTCGAGCCAGGGTGGTCAGATCCAGATCGCGGATGTCGAGCCGGGCCGAACTTTCCGGCGCGATGACGCCATGGGTGCGGATGTTGGCCGGGCCAAAGGCGAGCGTGGTCTCGCTCCAGCGTAGATGGTCGGGGCCCGCGTCCACCTTAAGAGGGTGGCGCAGGCGAACCGCCTGACCCAGGACGCGTCCTTTGACCTCTTCCACCACGAGGCGTCGGCCGTGGTCGCCGCGCGTCATCCGGGATCGGACCGTCAGGGCGGTCGCCGTTTTCGCGTGGTCGAGGGTGATCAGGCCCGCCAACCCATTCGTGGCGGCCGTGATCGTGGTCGTGACTCGATCCGCGTGGACCGCTCCCAGGGCGAGGCCCTGGGCCTCGACATCGAGGATGGTTTTTTCGAGGCGGTTCACGGTCAGGGCGCCGCGCAGGTTGACCTCGGCGATATTCGCTCCGGCGAGGCCGAGGCCCGCTCCATGGCCGTGAAAGTGGACGCGCTGATCCTGTCCTTCCGGACCAAGATCCGCGCCGAGGGTGGCGGAGCCGCGCAGATCAATGTCCGCGATGCGTCCCAGATCGCGCAAG
Source organism: uncultured Desulfovibrionaceae bacterium (assembly GCA_964384665.1). Classification (GTDB taxonomy): domain Bacteria; phylum Desulfobacterota; class Desulfovibrionia; order Desulfovibrionales; family Desulfomicrobiaceae; genus Desulfomicrobium. Next base: position 5,784 of record CAYLNA010000044.1, read on the forward strand.
TCCCGGCTGTCCACGGCCGCCGCGCCACGGAAAAGCAGGGATTCCAGGCGCAGTTCGCCCGTGAGGCGCGCGGTCGTGGCGGGCAGGGTCAGGATGCTGTCGGCGATCACGAGACGATCCTGTCGCCATGCGGCCCGGCCGTGAAAGTCCACGCTCTCCTCTGCGGCCCGGCCTTGGGCGCGCAGTTCGATGCTGGGTTGGGAGGGCAGGTCCTCGGCCGTGGCGCGGAGGGTGACCGCGTCGAGCCGCGCGGCGTTGGTTGAGATTTGTTTGGCGCGGGCGACGAGGGTGGACGAGAATTTCTCCACGGCGCCGTTCACGGTCCCCTCAAGATCAAGGCCGCGCAGGTCGAGTCCATCCTGCTCCAGATCTGGCGTCGAGGCCATGAGCTTCGCGGAAAAGGTTTGTGTTTCGGGTTGGAACTCTCCCGTGACCGAGGCCGAGCCTCGTCCTGTCAGGCGGGCGGAATGGACTTGGATGCGAAGCGGGGACACATCCACGTCCGCATCGAATTTGGCCTGGGGACCGAGGAACCAGGCGACCCGCGCGGGCAGACCGGACATGCGCGCGGTCGTGGCGGTCAGCGCGCCGGAAAAACGAGGGTCGTCCGGGCCCAGGAGACCGTCCAGACGCGCTTCCAGGCTCCCTCGCAAGGGATTGAGCCCGGGGACTCGAAAATCACGCAGGTCCGCGCGCGCGTCGAGCCGGAGGCGCTTGTCCATGGTCCCGGCCAGGGCGAGGTCCAGGCCAGGGCTGGCGAGGCGCAGCGCATCCAGGCGGATGGCCGTGGCGTCGCCGGACAGGGTGGCGTTGGCCGCGATGTGCGCCAGGGCGGGCTCCAGACCCGGAAGGACCGCGCGCGCTGTCACCTGGGTTTGCCAGGACCGGAAGCCGGGGAGGATGGTCGTGGTCGCGTCGAGGCGGGCCGAGACAGGCTGGCCGCTGATCCGCCAATCGTGGACCAGCGCCGTGGCGTCAACGACCATGGCCCGGGACCCCAGACGCAGGGTCGCGTTGACGCCGCCAGGACCGGGCGAAACACCCTCGGGGAGAATCCAGGTCAGATTTTTGGGCGTGACCTGGGTTGCCAGCGTCAGGTCTTCGGCGGTCCACGTTCCGTTCATGTTCATGTCGGCCGCGCCGTTGCGCAGTTCCAGGCGCGGGATGGACAGGACGCCGTCCCGCCAGCGCGCGAAGCCGTTCAGATCGATGTTCGCATCCGGCGCGGCGGGGACATGGCGGAGCAGGCTTGGCCCCAGCCCGATGCGCCCCCTCGCGGCGACTTCCGGCGTTCGTGTCAGGGCTATCGTGGCGTTGCCCGTCACCGTGGCGAGATCGGCCGCCTGGGCCGAGATCGTGGCTGGCCACGCTTCGCGGGGGCCGCTGCCCGCGACGTGGATGGTGATGTCGGAATCGTCGGCCAGTCCGAGGAGCGCGTGCAGCAGGCCGCCCGCTTTTTCGCCCAGCCGTAGATCCAGGTCGGCCGTGTCGTCGTTCACCGTGGCCGCGACGGTCAGGCTGTCGGCTCGGTCTTCCCGGAGGATTTCGCCCTCGATCGCGATTTTTCCTGGTTCCAGGCGCATGGCGCCATGCGCGCGCAGGCGCGCTTCCTGACCCAGGACCTCGGGATGCAGGTGGATGTGTTCCAGGTCGAGGCGGGCGATCGGCGGAATCGGCGGCGTCGATCCAGATTCCGTGTCCGTCTTGTTGGTCTCGGGCAGGCGGCGGATTACGATGCGTTCAACGCGGACCAGATTCAGGGCGATGCGGCCTTGGGCCAAGGCTCCGTAATCCGGCGCGAGGCGCGCTTCGTTCACTTCAAGCCAAACTCCGGACGCGTCGGCGATGTCGAGGCGACGCAGGTGCAAACCGTCGTCGATATCCAATCCGTCCATGTTCAGCCGAAAATCCGGGCTGGCCGTGACCGAGGTGATCATCGCGAGCAGGCCCTGGCGGCCCGCGTCGGTGGCCAGAGTGCCCGCGACCAGGGCCGCGAGCAGGATGGTCAGGCCCAGCAGGATCGCGCCGACCATGGCCAGGGCGCGGAGCACGCGTCCGAGCGTCATCAGAACGCCTGCCCCAGGCTGACGTAGACCTGGAAGGGATCATCGATTCCGTCGCGTCGCTCCATCGGGACCGCCACATCCATGCGGATGGGGCCGATGGGGGTGTAATAACGGACACCGCCGCCCACGGCCCAGAAATAGTTCTCGAATTCCGTCGGCTTGCGCCCCTCGAAGGCCCGCCCTCCGTCGCCGAAGACCACGGCTCCGAAGTCCTGGTTGATGCGCCAGCGCAGCTCGGCCGTGAAATCGACGACGCTCATGCCGCCCAAGGGTTCATCGTCCTCGTCCAGGGCGCCGGCGTATTGGTAGGCATAGCCGCGCACCGAGCCGCCGCCGCCCGCGTAAAGCAGAAGGTCCTCGGGCACGCTTTCCCGGCCTGTTCCGGCCAGCACTCCGTAATGGGCCCGCGTGGCCAGGATCAGCCTGCCGGCCGAGGCCAGGGGCAGATAATGGCGCCCGTTCACGGACCACCGCACGAAAGAGGAACTGCTGTCTTCCAAGGCCGTGAAGGGCTCCACGCGCGTGGACAGGGCTAGGCCCGAGGTCGGGTCCAGGGCGGTGTCGGTCCGGTCCAGGTCCGCGCTCAAGGGAAAGGAAATCAGGTTGAACTGGCGAATGTCGCCGTTCTCCCGCACCTCGGCCAGACGGTAGGCCAAGCCGTAACCGAGGCGAATTTCCGAAAGAGTCCTGGTCAGGACGGCGGACATGGCCAGACTGTTTGATTCGTAGACGTCGGTCAGTTCATGGACCCACGCCGTGGACAGCCCCAGGGTCTGGGCGGGTCGCCAGGTATCGGGCATGGCCAGGGTCGCCGTGGTCGATTGGAATTTTTCGGACAGTCGCGCGTCCAGGTTGAGTTCCTGGCCGCCGCCGAACAGGTTGCGGTGCGTCCAGCCCGCGCCGCCGCCGAGCCCCTGGTCCGAATAGTACCACAGGCCCGACCGTACGGTGCGGTGGGGCGCTTCCAGAACCTGGACGCGCATTTCGACCTGTCCGTTCGTGACGCTTCCGGTCGCGATGCCCACGGAGCGGAAGAGCCCGCTGCGGATGAGCTGTTCGCGAGCGAGATCCACCTTGCGCGTGTCAAAGGGCGCGCCCGTCTTCCAGGGCAGGCGTTCCTGGACATACTCGGGCCGGACCTGATCGAGACCGTCGATGACTGTGTCGCCGAACGCGGCCGTGGGGCCGGTGTTCAGGGCGAGGCGGACCGCGACCGTGTCGGCGGCGTGATCGGCCACGACCGAGCGTGGCTCCAAGGATGGCGCGGGGTAGCCATTTTTTTTCAACTCTTCGAGCAGGGCGTTTTCCACGTCCAGGATCAGGCTTGAGGCGTATTCGCTCTTTGGGTCGAGACGAGCCAGTACTCCGCGCAGCAGGTCCAGGGCTTCGCGATTGGCGGGGGACAGGGTCAGTTCGGGTTGGCTGAAGACAAAGCGCGGCCCTGGCCTGATCTGGAAGCGGATCGTGGCCGGGGTTGTGCTGGTGTCGAGTTCGGCATCCAGGGTGGCTTTGAAATACCCCAGGGAATTCAGCGCCTCGGTGAATGCTTTCAGATCGTTGCGCATGCGGGTGGAAAGCAGGCCCGGCGTTTCGGGGGGCGATTCCCGCAGGTTCACGCAGTCCGAGACCGAGGACAGGGCGCGGGTCAGGTCCGCTGAAAGTCCGGGCAGTTCCACGCGGTAGGCGATTTCCGCAGCCAGCCCCGAACCGGAGAAGGCGACAATCCAGACGAGGAGCAGAACGCGGAATTTGGCGCCGGGCATGTTTGCGTCCTTGGATAGGGGATCAGGAACTCGACTCGGGCCACGCGCGGACAAAGGCGTCCACATCGAATTTGCGGCGCGCTCCCTGGTAATTCATGTATCTGATTTTGCCGAAAATCGGGCGCTCGGTCCATCCCCGGTCATGCACGCCGCCCAGGGACCAGGCGATGCCCGTGTAGCCATTGCTGTCGCGTCCATCAAGGCCGTGGCGGTCGTTGAGGCGAATGGCCACGGCCAGGGCTTGGGCCGCGTTTTCCGTCCACTCCAGAATTTTTTTGGCCCAGTACATGCGCAGATAGCCGTGCATCACGCCGCCGCGGACCAGTTGGCGCTGGGCCGCGTTCCACAACGGATCATGGGTGCGGGCGGTTTCGAATTCCTCCAGGGTATGAATGACCGGGCGCGGATCGTTTTCGTGGACGCGCAGGGTTTCCTGGGCCCAGGCCGGGAAGCCCGACACGCTGTCGTAATCCGGGGTGTGGAGGCAAAAATTGTCCGACAATTCCCGCCGGATGACCAGCTCCTCGATGAACGCGTCGACGTGCTCGCCCTTGTCCGGATGGCGCATCACTTCCAGGGCCACGCGCTGCGCCGAGAGCATGCCGAAATGGAGGTGGGCCGAGAGGTGGGAGCAGGCATCGACGTTGGGGTCGTTGCGCTGGCCGTAGCGGGCCAGGCGTGAGGTCAGGAAGGCGTCGAGCAGCTCCCGTCCGCCCTGCTCGCCGGGGGTGACGCCGTCCACGGGAGGGACGGAAGCGTCCACGCGCAGCGCGCCACGCAGACGGTCGAAGTCCGGGCGGTCGAAAGTGCGCGGCCAGGCATGGGGGTGGGGCGGGAACTCGGGAAAAGGCTCCAGGAATTCCTGAAGATGGCGGCGGATCTTGGGCCGGATGGTCTTGGCCATGAATTCACGTTTGTCCGAGGCGATCCAGCAGGGCACGATATTGCGCGCGTCCACCTCGTGCACGGGCGCGGGGCTTGCCGTCTGGAACTGATGGAGCCAGGCTCTTTTGACGCGCAACGGGTCGAAATCCGTGACCACCAAGCCGGCCCCGGTCTCGCGCGCGAAGCGGGCGACTTCCAGGCCGGGCTCTCCGGTCAGAATCGTGCATGCGATGTTGGCCTCGGCCAGGCGGGCGACGGTTTCCTCCAATCCGCGCAGCAGAAAATCGAAATGACGCAGGGTCGCGTCCAGGAAGCGTGGCGTCAGGCAAAAGACCACGCCCACGGGGACTTGCCGGGCCAGGGCCTGCTCTCGGGCGTGGACCAGGGCCCAATTGTCGGCGGCGCGCAGGTTGCGGTGCATCCAGTACAGGACAGGGCCGGGGAGGGCGGGCTTGGGCGTGGTGACGCGGCAACGGCGTGGGTTCATGTCGTGTGCTCCGGATCATGCGGGGAATGGAGGCCGTCGACGACGGCGTGGGCTTGGCGCAACTGTCCGCAGGCGGCCAGGACATCCGCGCCCAAGCTGCGGCGGATGAACACGGTCCGCCCCAGGGCGCGCAGCCGTTCGGCGAAGCTTTCGATGGCTGCTTCGGGTGGTCTGGCGAACGGACTGCCCGGGCTTGGATTGCAGGGAATGAGGGTGATCTTGACTCGCGCGTCGCGTAGCAGGTCGTGCAGTTGGGCGGCGTGGTCCAGGACGTCGTTGACCCCATGAATCAGGATGTACTCGACGAGGATGCGTTCGCGTCCGGGCAAGGGATAGTTTTCAAGGATGGGAAGCAGTTCGGCCAGCGGCCACTTCCGCGCTCCGGGTATGAGGCGGTCGCGCAGCTCCTGGGTTGGCGCGTGCAGGGAGATGGCGGGAACGGCCAGGCGCGTGGAGGCCAATGCGCGCAGGGCCTTCGGAATGCCGACCGTGGACACGACGACCTTGCGCCAGGAGAGGTCCGGGCCCTGGGGGCTGGTCAACACGGTCAGGGCCCGCAGGAGATTGTCGAGATTAAGCAGCGGCTCGCCCATGCCCATGAAGACGATGCGTTCGGGCCAGGTGCGCGCGTCGGCGTGGACTTCGTGGGCCGTGGCGCGGGCCTGGGCGATCAGCTCCGACGCGGTCAGGTCGCGGACGTATCCGGACTGTCCCGTGCTGCAAAAAACGCAGCCGACAGGACAGCCGACCTGGGTCGACAGGCACAGCGTGTGGGTTTTGGGCATAGCCATGGCCACGCTTTCGACCGTGTGTCCGTCGGAGAGCCCCAGCAAGAGTTTGGTCGAGCCGTCGGCGCTGGTTTGGCGGTCAAGGACGGGCAGGGCGGCCCCGGCATTCCAGAAATGGCGCGGCCCGCGTGAACGTCGTGCGCTGAAGCCGCGCGGCGGACGAGAAATCTCCATTTCCACGTTCTTGTCCAGTCGGCTGATGCTGTCAACACGGGGCTGGTTTGGTTTTGGCCGTGTCTGGCGTCGTGCGGCGGCGAAACGCGTCCAAGACAGCGCGGAAAGCGGGGATTTTATCATATGGATTGCTTTATGAGCTGAATTTGATAATGATCCGTGCCGGTTCCAATCGATGTCGAGTGGCCTTCGTGTTTGATAAACGCGGAAACTTCGCGTAAGGGTTCGACTGTTTTTGGTCTTTATCCCCTCTAGAGATGGAGGATTTGAAAGGAGCGATGCGGCGACCCGTTGATTCGCCAAAGGAAGGCGAGGTATGCGTCGCGAATGATTCGGAGTTTTCGCATCGAGAAGATATTTTTTTACATCT
>CAYLNA010000045.1:0-9939 GCA_964384665.1 uncultured Desulfovibrionaceae bacterium
CGGTGATGGCGTTGTACAGCCCCAGATCACGGGCGCGCATCAGGAAATCATACATTTTGCGCTGGGTGATGGGGTCGCCGATCTGCACGGCCGTGGCCGGGGAGCCTTCGTGCAATTCTTCGGACGAGAAGGTCGCGCCGTGGATGCCGTCCTTGCCGATGCGTCCTCCGGCCATGATGATGCGGTCACCGGGCAGGGCTTGTTTTTCGTGACTGGGGCGTCCGGCCACCTCGGTCGGCATGGTTCCGATGGTGCCGCAGAAGACCAGGGGCTTGCCCAGAAAGCGCTCGTGAAAAACGATGGCCCCGTTGACCGTGGGAATGCCGGACTTGTTTCCACCGTGTTCCACACCCTCGCGCACGCCCTCGAAAACCCGGCGCGGATGTAGCAGACGCGGCGGCAGTTCGCCTTCGTGGAACGGCGAGGCAAAGCAGAAGACGTTGGTGTTGCAAAGTAAATTCGCACCCAGGCCCGTGCCCATGGGGTCGCGGTTGACGCCGACGATGCCGGTCAGGGCTCCGCCGTAGGGGTCCAGGGCTGAGGGGCTGTTGTGTGTCTCGACCTTGATGCACACGTTCATGTCCTCGCTGAATTTGATCACGCCGGCGTTGTCCTTGAACACGGACAGGCAAAAATCCCGTTCCCCCATCCGATGCCGAAGCTGCTTCGTGCTGCCCTGGATGAAGGTCTTATAGAGGCTGTTGATCTCGGCCGAGGTCCCGTTCTCGCGGTTCTCGTAGGAAATGCGCGAGCTGAAAATCTTGTGCTTGCAGTGCTCGGACCAAGTCTGGGCCAGGCATTCCAGTTCCGCATCCGTGGGCGCGGCCGGCAGGCCCTTGGCCCGGCGGTGGGCGACGACCTCTGGGCGGGCGTAATACTCCCGGATGCAGCGCATTTCTTCCAGATTGAGGGCCAGGACGCCGTCGCGGGACAACTTCATGAGCCCGTCGTCATCCAGGGCGTTCAGATCCACGGTCTCGACCGTGTCCGAGGCCGCGCCCGTGACCTTGGCCGTGCGCGCCGGAAAGCCGGGGCTGGCGGTCCAGGCGGCCTTGTCCTTGATCTCGAAGCGCTGGATCAGTTCGTTGGCCAGCAGATCCCGGGCGATATGCTCGACCTGGGCGCGGGTCAGGTCGGCGCTGAGCAGAAACTGGGTCGAGGTATAGACGGCGATGTCCATTTTGCGGTCGCCGAGCACCGTGCGCAGGGTTTCCTTGGCCGTGCGGCCTTCGTTGTCGGTCACGCCGGGGCGGAAGCCGACCTCGATGATCCAGTCGAAATTCGCGGCCGCCGGCGTGGTTTGGGCCGTGTGCAGGACCGGGTCGTGCAGGGCCCCGGCCTCGATGGCCTGGGCGATCTGGGCCTCGGTCAGGCCGTCGACGGTGTACACCCGGATGATCCGGACCTGGTCCACGCTCAAGCCAAGTTCGTTCTGTATCTTGTGGGCGGTCTTGTTGCCCTGGGTATCGGTCACTGCCTTGCGCAGAGCCACTTCGACTCGGATCGGCATGATGGTCTCCTGGGATGTTGGGTGATTCAAGACAGGGGGCTGGTCTGGAGGTGCACAATGGTGTTCCCGCCGGACGCCTTGGCTTGATAATTGGCTTTGTCGCAGCGTTCAAGCAAAGAAAGGGCCGTGTCCTCGGGTTCGAGCACGCTGATGCCGATGCTCAGCGTCATCGTCGCGTAGAGGGCCGAAAACTCATGTTGGATGCGGCTGGCCATGGCCGCCAGGGCCTGGCGCCCGGCGTTGCTGGAAATGATGACGAACTCGTCCCCGCCGTAGCGGCAGGGGTAGTCGAAGCCCTTGCGCAGGGCGGTCCGCAGGATTTGGCCCAGGTCCCGCAGGGCCTTGTCGCCGGTGTGGTGGCCGTGGGCGTCGTTGAACTGCTTGAACTTGTCGATGTCGAAAAAGATGAGTCCCAGGGGCACGGCCGTGCGCTGCGTGCGCGAAATTTCCCGTTCCAGGATGGGCTGGAGATGGTGGCGGTTGAAGACCTGGGTCAGGGAATCGAGCAGGGCCTGTTCCTTGATCTTGCGTTCCAGTCTGCGGATGGTCGAGATATCCCGGCCCACGATCAGGGCGTGATCCGGTCCCGAGGGCAGCTTGGTGAAGAGGAGTTCCAGCTGCAGGTGCTCGTCGTCGAGCACGATCTGGGCTTCCACGGCCTCGGGGCTGTTTTCCAGGTATTCCATGCTCCACGCGCCGGGAAAAAGGGAGGTCGGGCGCGTGATCTGGAACAGGTTTTTGTCGCGCAAGAACGACGCGTGCCGGCCGGAGGCATAGGTGATGGTCCCGGCCGCGTCCGTGGTCATGACCAGATCCTGCATGGAATTGAGCAGAAGATCCAGAAAGTCGCGCTGGCGCAGGGCTTCGGTTTCCAGGATCTGGATTTCTGTCAGATCCTGGATGACGGCCAGGATGCTGGCCTGGGACGAGGACTTGATCTTGTAGCTGGACAGCGCGAAGCACGGCCGCTCGGCCTCGGTTTTCGGACCCAGCCCGCAGACGACGAGGCAGTGACTGGCCTGCTTTTCATCGGCGAGATAGGCGGACCAGCGTTCGAGTTCCGGAATGTGCGCGATGCGCGTCAGCATTTCCTCCAACGGGCGCCCCGACAGATCGTCGGTCCGCATGTGGGTCGCGAACTGGGCGTTGGCGCGGACGATCCGCCCCGTCTCGGTCAGCAGGGCCACGCCGGCCGGAAGGATGTCCAGGAGTTCGGCCTTGACTTCCAGGGCGTGCACGGTCCGCATATGGTATTCGTAGCCACGGGCCAGCAGGCGGGCGTAGAGCGCGGCCTCGGCCTTGGCGCCGGGCGTGGGCGCTGGTTCGAGGAGGCGCAGCGCGCCGGTGATCCGGCTTTCGGTCTTCAGGAGAAACTCCGCCCCGCCCGAAGACTTGAAACGGTCGATGGACGCGGCGTTCGTCGGTGGATCGATGGTTTCGTCGCCGATGACATAGCGTTCGAACAGGCTGCTTTCCGGAGAAAAGAGAATGATCTCGGCCTTGGCGCAGCTCCAGTTCCAGCGCAGGTGGCGGGCGACGCAGGCTGCGATGGCGGGTCGGCCCCCGGTCAGGCTTTCGATTTCCCGGGCCTGGTAGTGGAAATCCTGGAAGGATTGCAGGGGATGGCTGTAGAGGCGATCCTCCAGGCGCTGCTCGGTGATGTTCATGGCCGCGCACGTGGCGCTGAAGCGGCGGGCGCACCGCGCGCGCAGCGTCTCCAGGCCGCCGAGGGGCAGGGACAGGGTCTTGCCCAGGATGAAATTGAGCTGCCCCAGGGCGTCGGGCGAGGGATCGTCGCGGAATTCGACCTCGGCCCAGCGCGTGCCGAGGATGACGGCCTGGGTCAGGGGCGGATGGTCGCGGATCTGTTCCAGATCATGGTGCGCGGCGATGGCGTCGATCATGGCCTCGGGGAAGCGCCAGTCCCGCAGCAGCTCGGCGGTCAGGCCTTCATGGCGGTGCGCGGAATCCCGCCAGGTCAGAATGGTCGCGGCGGGGCGGACGAAGTCCGGATATTTGAGGGCTGCGCGCAATTCGTCCGGATAGGTGGCGGCGTAGAGCAGGAGCGAGAGGTCCTTGATCAGGGCGCAGAGGTAGGCGGTTTCCTTGTTCTCCGGACAGAGCGTCTCGGCGATCAGCTCGGAGCCGATGGCGGCCCAGATGATGACCCGCCAGTTGGCGAAGGCGTCGAAACCGAGCTTGGTCAGGACGCTGCTCAAGCTTTTTTGCAGGCACAGGGACAGGGCGATGCGCAGGATTTCGTTGTTGCCGAGGATGAAGGCGGCCCGTTGCAGGTTCGTGATTTTCACGGCCTGTCCGTAGTGCGGGGAATTGACCAGGGCCAGGATGGACGCAGCCAGGGCCGGATCGAGCTTGAGGATGGACGCGATGACCGCGAAATCCGGCTCCGGACTGGCCACTTCCTGCAGGAGCTTGGTCGTGGCCTGGGAAAAGGTCGCCTTCAGGGTGTCGCGCAGGGAGGCGGCGACAGCGGTCAGGGGAAGGCGATCCGAAGGCATGTTATTTCTCCCGGTTCAAGACAAAGCCGATCATGGCCCCCAGCAGCGTTTTTTCCTGGCATTCCGGTAGCACGTCCACGGCCCGGCTGGCTAGGCTCAGATAGGAGCGCGCCGCCTCGCGGGTTTTTCCGGCCCAGCCCTGGGACACGATCTCGGCGATGATGGCGTCCTGGCGGGCGCTGTCCAGATCCGGGTCGGCCAGGTCGCGGCGCCGGGCCGCGCGGGTGTCCGGATCCAGGTTTTCGAGATAGAGGAACAGGGGCAGGGTGAATTTGCCCTCGCGTAGATCTCCGCCCAAAGGTTTGCCCGAGGTGTCCGGCCGCGCGGTGTAATCCAGGGCGTCGTCCACCAGCTGGAAGGCGATGCCGAGGTTCAGGCCAAAGGCCACGGCCTGCTCCCGGACCCGGTCCGAGGCTCCGGCGGCGATGGCTCCGAATTCGCACGCGGCCTGGATCAGGTAGGCGGTCTTGCCGGTGATGATCTCGATGTATTCGGCCCTGGTCAGACGGGGATTGCGCACGGCCGCGATCTCCATGATCTCGCCGGTGGCGGTCTGCATGATGGCCTTGGAGATGCACGAGGTCAGGGCCGCGTTTCCGGTCCGGGCCACGATCTCGTTGGCCAGGGCCAGGAGCACGTCCCCGGCCAGGATGGTCGGGGTGACGCCGAAGACCGTGTGCGCGGCCGGGCGTCCCCGCCGCAGGTCGGCGTGGTCGAGGATGTCGTCGTGCATGAGCGTGGCCGAGTGCAGGAATTCCAGGGCGCAGGCCAGGGTCGGCAGATGGTCGCCGCGAAAGCCCAGGGCCCGCGCGAAGAGCAGGGTCAGCATGGGCCGCAGGCGTTTCCCGCCGGCGTCCATGACGTGGCTGGCCACGGGGCGGACCAGGGGCGGCAGGGTCTCGATTTCGGCCTGGATGGCGGCGTTGATGGCCGGAAGTTCTTTCAGGAAGGCGATTTTGAGCTGGGCGATGGCGTCGTTCATGCGTGGGTCCGGAATGTTTGCAGGATGTCGAGGGCCTCGTGTCCGCGAGGCCCCATGTTCAGGCTGTGGTCGTTCACATAGGCCTCGATATGGTGTTCGAGGGTGGCGGCGTCAAGCTCGCGGGCCTGGGCCGCGATGAGCGGCATGACGTCGGCCGGGTGGCGGCGCGCGTGCAGGATGCTGGCCCGGATGGTGTCCTCGACGGCCGCGTGGACGGCGGGTCCGAGGGATCGGCGGGCCAGGATGCAGCCCAGGGGCAGGGGCAGGCCGTTGGTGCGGTTTTTCCACCAGCGTCCCAGATCCGTGTGCAGGACCAGGCCGTGGCGGTCATGGACCAGGGCGGTCTCGTGGATGAGCAGGCCCGCGTCGACGTCGCCCTTTTGCACTGCGTCCACGATGGCGTGGAAAATCATGGGCACTGGGGTGAACGCGTTGTCCAGGGCGGCGGAGAGAACGAGCATGGCCGTGGTGTCCAGGCCGGGCACGGCGATGGTCCGGGGCGCGCCGGTGAAGCCGGGGCGGGTGACCAGCTTGGGGCCGTGTTCCAGGCCAAAGGCTCCGCCGCAAGCCAGGATGGCGTGGGTCTCGCGCAGGCGCAGGGCCGTGGCCGCGCTGACCTTGATCACGTCCCAGGCGTCGTCGAAGGCGCCTTGGTTCAGCTCCTGCACGTCGCGCCAGAAAAAGCGGCTGTCCCGCCCGGCGGGGGCCGGGGCGTGCCCGAGAATCCAGGCCCCGAAAATAAAGGTGTCGTTGGGACAGGGCGAAATGGCCACGGTCAAGGGCGTCATGAAATGCTCCCGCGAAGTGTCGGCAGAATGGCGGCCAGGGCGCGTAGCGCGGCCTTGAAATTCCAACTGGCCTTGTCCCTGGCTCCGACCTGGTTGGACACAGTGCGTATTTCCAAAAAGGGCAGGCCCTTGCTCCGCGCAGCCAGGGCCAGGCTGAATCCTTCCATGTTTTCCGTGGCCGCCTGATAGCGGCCATGGAGTTGCCCGGCCCGGATCGCGTCCCCGCTGACTCCGGCCACGGTCAGGCTTGGGCCCGTCGCCCATTCCGCCGGCAGCGCGAGACCCATGGCGGCGGCCGCGGCAGTCGGGTTCAGATCCAGCCTGTTCGGCGGGTCCAGTGTCAATTCCGGCAGCATCTGAAACCCGAACGGCTCCGGCGATTCGCCGTCCGCGCCGCGTACTCCGTATTCCGGCCAGATCTCGGCGTCCGCCACGCAGACACTGCCCAGGGGCAGGCGATCCAGGTCGAAACTTCCACAGATGCCCAGGTTGATCACGCCCCGGGCGCGCGGAAAGCGCTCCAGCAGCGCGCCCATGCGCAGGGCCGCCGCGACGGGGCCGACGCCGACCACGTCCGCCGCCACCTCGTGCGTGGCGAGGCGTGCGCGGTGGGGCCAGGATGTGGCGGAAAGGCCCAGGGCGCTCTCGCACTCCCGCGTGGTGGCGCAGACCAGAATGAGCACGGAGAACTAGAGCCGCCAGTAATCGAACTGGCCGGAAAGCTCGTCCCTGTTCAAGAAGCCCTTGACGTCGATGACGATGCCGGCTGCGGGATTTTTGAACATGGCCTTCAGGTGGGCGGCGTCCAGGCTCGCGAATTCCGCGTGCGAGACGGCCAGGATCAGCGCGTCCAGATCGCGCAGATCATCCATGGGCAGCAGCGTGACCCCGTATTCCTCCAGGGCCTCGGCCGGATCGGCCAGGGGATCGTGGACCAGGACCTGGGTCTGGTAATCGACCAATTCGTGGATGATGTCCTCCACGCGGCTGTTGCGCAGGTCGGGCACGTTTTCCTTGAAGGTCAGGCCCAAAAGGCCGACGCGCGCGCCCTTGATCTGGCAGCCGGCGCCGATCATGGCCTTGATGGTCTTTTCGGCGATGAATTTGCCCATGCCGTCGTTGATGCGGCGTCCGGCCAGGATGACCTGGGGATGAAAGCCCATGGATTCGGCCTTGAAGGTCAGATAATAGGGGTCCACGCCGATGCAGTGCCCGCCGACCAAGCCGGGGCGGAAGGGCAGGAAATTCCATTTGGTGCCGGCGGCCTGGAGCACTTCCGTGGTGTCGATGGCCATGCGGTCGAAGATCAGAGCCAGCTCGTTCATGAGGGCGATATTCAGGTCGCGCTGGGTGTTCTCGATGACCTTGGCCGCCTCGGCGATCTTGATGGTCGAGGCCCGGTGCACGCCGGCCTTGGCCACGGTCTCGTAGAAGCGGACCAGCAGGTCGGCCGTGGGTTCGTCCTGTCCGGCCACGACCTTGACGATGGTCTCCAGGGTGTGCACCCGGTCGCCGGGATTGATCCGCTCCGGCGAATAGCCCACGGTGAAGTCCGGGCCGCAGGTCAGGCCCGAGCGCTCCTCCAGGATGGGCACGCAGATTTCCTCGGTCAGGCCGGGATAGACCGTGGATTCATAGGCCACCACCGCGCCAGGGCTCATGTGCCCGCCCACGGTCTGGGACGCGCCGATGACGGGGCGCAGGTCCGGCTTGCGGTTGCCGTCGATGGGCGTGGGCACGGCGACGACGATGACTCCGGCCTCGGCCAGGCGGGTCGGGTCGGTGGTGTACTCGATGCGGGCCTGGGCCAGGTCCGCCGGCGAAACTTCACGGGTGGAGTCCTGACCGGCGCGCAGTTCGTCGACGCGCGGCTGGGAAATGTCGAAGCCGATGACCCGGAAGCAGCGGCTCAGGGCCACGGCCAGGGGCAGGCCCACGTAGCCGAGGCCGACCACGGCCACGGCGCGTTTTCCGGACTGGATGTCATCAAAATGTATCATGGGATGCTCTACGGCGTTGTGAAGGGTTTGCTGGCCACATGCACATAGACAATGCCCGAGCACAGCGGCTGGTAGGACACCGTGGCGAAGCCGGCGTCGAGGAGTTCCCGGGCCAGGACGCGGGCCTCGGGAAAGGCGCGGATGGTGTCGGCCAGGTATTGATAGGCCTCGGGATCGCGGGAAAAGAAACGCCCGATCTGGGGCAGGACCGAGCCGAGATAAAAATTGTACAGGCCCCGCCAGATCCGGGCCTGGCCCGTGCCGAATTCGAGGATGCACAGCCGGCCGCCCGGGGCCAGGACGCGCAGGATTTCGCGGTAGGCGTCGGCGCGGGGCAGGATGTTGCGGATGCCGAAGGCGATGGTCACCGTGTCCACGCAGGCCGAGGGCAAGGGCAGGGCGCGGCCGTCGGCCTGGACCGGGACAATGGTGGGCTGGGCCGCGACCTTGGCCTTGCCCCGGCGGAGCATGGCTCGGGAAAAATCCAGGGCCAGGACGGTTTGATCGGGGTGGCGGCGCAGGATCTCGCGGCTGACATCGAGGGTGCCGGCGGCCAGATCCAGGATGCGTCCGGTGGCGCCGGGGCGCGCGGTCTGAACCAGACGGTAGCGCCAGTACAGATCCTGGCCGGCGCTCAGCGCGTGGTTGAGGAAATCATACCAGCCCGCGATGTTGTCGAAGAGGCTGGAAACACGCTTGCCGTGTTCACGCGGATTCAAGGGACGCGTCCTTATCCGTGGTCGGTTCGGCCTTGGTCACGGTGCGGTAGATGTCGTCATAGATCGGTTCGAAATGTTCGGCGAAGTTGGCGGGCGAAATGCGGCCGACCTCGATGAATTTGACGACGATTTCCTTGGCGACCTGCAGGGTGAGTTTCTGGAGCTGGTCCATGGATGTCTCTCTGGTTGGGCATGATGAAAAAAACCGCCCGGGGGGAATGGTGTCGACCTGCCTTGGGGAAACCGGGCGGTAAAAAAAGAAAGAAAAACCCGCGAAGCCCTCCCTTCGTTTTTTGGGGCCTTTAGCACAGGGGGCGGCGGGAGTCGAGGGCCAGGGAAGCGGAGCTATCCTTCCAGCTCTTTGAGAAGATTGGAGATTTCTTCGCGAATGATTTTCGCCGCCGCCGCCGGAACCTGATCGTGGACAAAGCCTTGCAGCTCGGCCTTGAGATGTTCGCTGGATGCGGACGATTCCCGGGAGAGGGCGGACATTGTTTGGCGCAGGTCCTGAACGGCCTCGCGCAAGGACGAGAGTTCGGCATCCTTGCGCGCGATATCCTCGCGCAAGGCGCGCAGGGTTTCGTCCTGGTTTTGGGTCGTGGCCCGCAGCGCTTCCAGTTCCCGACCTTGGGCCTGGGCCGCGTCGGCGATGGCGGCTATTTTTCGCAGGGACGCTGATGCGTCGTCCATGTCCGCGCGGAGTGTCTGAAGGTCTTGACGCAATCCGTCCACGGCGCTGCTCTGGTCCATGGCCGCGAGCTTGGCTTCCAGGGCGGCGATGTCCTGGCGCAGGCTGGCCGTGGCCGGCAATTGGTCCGGATCCGTGGGGATGGCGGCCAGGATTTGTTCGGCGGACATGGGTTCGGGCATGGGGCGGGCCTCCAGGGCGCGCAGGCGTTCGGTCGCGGCCGTCAGGTCCTGGCGCAGGGCGTCCACGGCGCTGGCCTGGTCCATGGCTGCGAACTTGGCTTCCAGGGCGGCGATGTCCTGGCGCAGGCTGGCCGTGGCCGGCAATTGGTCCGGATCCGTGGGGATGGCGGCCAGGATTTGTTCGGCGGACATGGGTTCGGGCATGGGGCGGGCCTCCAGGGCGCGCAGGCGTTCGGTCGCGGCCGTCAGGTCCTGGCGCAGGGCGTCCACGGCGCTGGCCTGGTCCATGGCTGCGAACTTGGCTTCCAGGGCGGCGATGTCCTGGCGCAGGCTGGCCGTGGCCGGCAATTGGTCCGGATCCGTGGGGATGGCGGCCAGGATTTGTTCGGCGGACATGGGTTCGGGCATGGGGCGGGCCTCCAGGGCGCGCAGGCGTTCGGTCGCGGCCGTCAGATCCTGGCGCAGGGCGTCCACGGCGCTGGTCTGGTCCATGGCCGCGAACTTGGCTTCCAGGGCGGCGATGTCCTGGCGCAGGCTGGCCGTGGCCGGCA
>CAYLNA010000045.1:10039-12131 GCA_964384665.1 uncultured Desulfovibrionaceae bacterium
GCGAACTTGGCTTCCAGGGCGGCGATGTCCTGGCGCAGGCTGGCCGTGGCCGGCAATTGGTCCGGATCCGTGGGGATGGCGGCCAGGATTTGTTCGGCGGACATGGGTTCGGGCATGGGGCGGGCCTCCAGGGCGCGCAGGCGTTCGGTCGCGGCCGTCAGGTCCTGGCGCAGGGCGTCCACGGCGCTGGTCTGATCCATGGCCGCGAGCTTGGCTTCCAGGGCGGCGATGTCCTGGCGCATCGCGGTCACGTCCGGACCGCTGCCTTGGGCCGTCAGCTTGGTGTCCACTTCGGCCAGGATGGTTTCGCACAGGGGCAGGGCAAAGGGCAGGCGTTCCAATTCGGCCGGCAAGGCGGCCAGGATGCGGTCGATGTCCGGCTGGGCCGAGGCCGCCTTGGCCTCCAGCGCGTCCAGCCGCGCGGTCAGCACCTCCAGGCCGGCTTGGGCCATTTCCGGAGCGGCGGCCCGGGGCGCGGGTGTCGAGGATGGGGCCTCGAAAACAGGCGCGGGCATGGCGTCACGTTCCGTGAATTCCGGCGCGGCTGTGGATGCCGACTCGGGTAGGCTTGAAATTTCGTCCGTTTCGACTGGCGTTTCGGCGATATCGGTCAGCTCAAGGACAAGATCCTCGGACAGGTCCAAGGGCTGGACCTCGGCTTCATGCTTCGCGTTCAAGCCCGGCAGATCGAGGTCAAGACCCAGGGTCGCGGGCGAGGCGGCTGGCGCTGGCTGGCCGGCGGTCTTGGGGGCATCCTCGAACTCCGGAACCGTTCCCAGGAGTTCGTCCAGGGCCGTGGGCGCATCCTGGACCGGCGCGGTTTTCAGGGATTCAAAGAGGTCTTCCAGGTCGGCCAGGTCGTTGTCCAGGCTGGACGCGCCCAGGTCCATGGATGCCTCGCCCTGGCCCGCGCCGGACGCGGGCTGGGAGCCAAACAGGGCCTCCATGTCCAGGTCCTTGCCGCGCTCCGCGCCATGGGCCGGGGGGGCGTCCTCCCGCAGCAGATCGTCCAGTTCCAGGTCCAGAATCGCGTCGTCCTCGTCCGCGGCGGGGGGCGCTGGATTTGCGTCCACGGGCGCTCCTTCCTCCACGATTTCGGTGAGTTCAATGATTTCGTCGGCCGGATTGGAGCGAGTGGTCATGGCGTGATCCTTTCTTGGCGTGGTTGATAATGGCATGCCTGTAGCAGGATGCCGGATCAAGGGCAATCCGGGCGGCGGAATCCCGGGTCGCCTCGTGAAAAAAAATCCCCTCCCGCAGAATCTGTGGGAGGGGGTGAACCAAAGGCCGACCTTTGCTTGTGCTTAGACTGCCCTCGATGGGAGCCTTATTTGGTGTGACACTTGCCACAGGCGCTGGGGCCGGTGGGCTTGTTTTCCTTCTTCATGTTCTTGTGACATTCAATGCACTGGTTGTGGAAGGCGTTTTCCACCAGCTTGACGTCCTTGGCGTTTTCCTTGCCCTTGGCTTCCAGGGAATCGTGACAGCCGGCGGCGGTACAGGCGTTGATCTTGCCGCCGTCCTTGTCCATGGTGTGGTGGCATTCCTTGCATTCGACAGCGGCGTGCTTGGAATGCGGGAAGGGCACGGCTTTCTGCAACTTGCCGGGCTGGCCGTCTTTTTCCTTGACCTTCATGCCCTCGGGAGCCTTGATGACCAGGTCATCCTTGGGAGCGTCGGCGGCGCTGAGCATCGGAGCGGCGACCAGACACAGGAAAGCCGCGCAGATCAGGCTGATCAACAGTGATTTCTTCATCCTCTTTCTACCTCCAGAAAGAAAAGTTATAAAAAGCACAAGCTAGGCGTATATACCGACGGTCTTGGTCTTCAGTCAAGGACGCCGCGAAAAGAATGCTTTTCAGAACCGTACTTTGTGGGCGGCGTCCAGGGTGCGCTCCAGGTCTTCGTCGGTGTGGGCGAAGGAGGTGAACGCGCATTCGAATCCTGACGGAGCAAGATAAATGCCTTGATCGCGCATCTGTTTGTAAAAGGTCACGAAGAGCTTGGGATCGACCGTTTGGGCCGAGGGGAAGTCCGTGACCGGGGTGGAGGTGAAGAAAAGGGTGAAGAGGGACGCGATGTGGGCGCGGAA
>CAYLNA010000046.1:0-11964 GCA_964384665.1 uncultured Desulfovibrionaceae bacterium
TGGCCACGATGATGTCCGCGTCGGATGCGCGGCCCACCGATGTTTTGCCGTTTTCCTCTATCTTGACGGTCACCTCGCCCTGGGCGTCGGTGCCGCCGGTGATGGCGTTGACCGCGTAGCGGATCAGCTTGGGGCTGCGCCCCACGACCTTGGCGATGGTGTTGAACACCGCGTCGATAGGGCCGGTGCCGAAATCCGAAATGACGCGCTCCTCGCCGTCCACGTACATTTTGACGACCGCGTTGGGGATGGCCATGTTGCCGCTGATGGCGCTCAGGTATTCCAGGCGGTACTTGTCGGGGATGCGGAAGATCTCGTCGAGCACCACGGCTTCGAGGTCTTCCACGAAAATTTCCTTCTTGCGGTCCGCCAGTTTCTTCATGGCGGCGAAGACGGTGTCGATCTGGGCCTCGTCCAGGCGGTAGCCCAGATCACCGAGACGCTTGACCAGGGCCGCGCGCCCGGAATGCTTGCCCAGGACCATGTCCTCTTCCTGCCGGCCCACGGACTCCGGGGTCATGATCTCGTAGGTCAGACGGTTCTTGAGCACCCCATCCTGATGAATGCCGGACTCATGAGCAAAGGCATTCGAACCGATAATCGATTTATAGGGCGGTATAGGCTGACCGATGATCAAAGACAAGAGCCGCGTGGACGGAAAAATCTGCTCTTTTTTGATGCCCGTCGTCAGCTGGTAGAAATCCTTGCGCACGTCCATGGACATGACCACTTCTTCCAGGGCCGCGTTGCCGGCCCGCTCGCCGATGCCGCTCAAGGTCACCTCGGCCTGCCGCGCTCCGGCCTTGAGGGCGGCCAGGGTGTTGGCCGTGGCCAGTCCGAGGTCGTTGTGGCAGTGGACGGAAAAAACGGCTTTGTGGCTGTTGGGCACTTTTTCCAGGAGATAGGCGATCAGTTCGGCGAATTCCTGGGGCTGGGTGTAGCCGACCGTGTCCGGCACGTTGATGGTCGTGGCCCCGGCGGCGATGACGCGCTCGAAGACCTGGACCAGAAAATCCCAGTCCGAGCGGGAGGCGTCCTCGGCCGAGAACTCGACGTTGGATGTCTTGCTGGCCGCGTACTTCACCGCCGCCTCGGCCATTTCCAGGACCTGGGGACGCTCCTTTCTGAGCTTGTACTTCATGTGGATGTCGGACGTGGCCAGAAAGGTGTGGATGCGGCCTTGCGGATTGTGGCGCACGGCTTCCCAGGCTCGGTCGATATCCGCAGGCAGGGCGCGGCACAGGCCGGCGACCTGGCAGCCCTGCACGGTCTGGGCGATGTCGCGCACGGCCTCGAAATCACCCTGGCTGGCGGCCGGAAATCCGGCTTCGATGATGTCCACGCCCAGGGTTTCCAGCTGACGGGCCAGGCGGATTTTTTCGTTCCGGTTCATGGTCGCGCCGGGAGACTGCTCTCCGTCACGCAAGGTCGTGTCGAAAATGAAAATTCTGTCTGACATATGCATCTCCTCTGATAATGGATAGACGATAATAGATTGCGGGAGGGCCAAGCTGCATCTGCGCTGGGATGGCCGTTTCCTGCAAACGATGATGAGGGGGTTAACGTGTGTCCTTTACGAGATCTTGTGAGAAGACTCTCGTAGTAGGGACTTCCCGCGTAGGGGCAGAACGAAGTAGGAGTAGATCAGGCCTGAAATGATATAGCCGATGAAGAACAGAAAGCCGAGCAATTTAGGCTCGGAAGCGACCAAGACGAAGATCAGGAGGGCCGTGACCGTGGCGCTGAAGCGATGGGCGCGGATGACTTCCGCGTCCTTGAAGGAGGCGTAGCGCACGTTGCTGACCATGAGAATGGAGACCATGAAGGCCAAGACAAGGGTGGCGCGCGGAATCCAGAACGCGAGGACTTCCGGAATATAAGGCGTGAACAGGACAAACGCGGCCAGGGTGCAGGCAGCCGCCGGGATGGGCAGCCCGATGAAGAACTTCTTGCTGATCTTGCCGGTCTGGATGTTGAACCGGGCCAGACGCAAGGCGCCGCAGGCGATGACCAGAAAGGAGGCCATGATGCCGAGACGGCCGAAGTCGTGCAGATGCCACTGGTAAATGAGCACCGCCGGCCCGGCCCCAAAGGCGACCAGATCGGCCAGGGAATCGAGCTGCACCCCGAAGTCCGAGGCGGAATTGGTCAGGCGGGCCAATTTTCCGTCCAGCCCGTCGAAGACGCAGCTGGCCAGAATAGCGTAGGCGGCCATGTCGAACGCGCCGTCAATGGACCACAAAATACCCAGGAAGCCAGTCAGCAGACTGGCCATGGTCATCATGTTGGGGAGCAGATAATATCCCCGATGCTTGGGTTTTGGATGGTCCATGGGTGCGATACGGGTTGTGGTTATTTCAAACGCGCCAGGATTGTCTGGCCGGCGAAAACCTTTTCTCCGATGTTGACGCACGGGGCATACTCGGACGGCAGGTAAAGGTCAACCCTGGACCCGAACTTGATCAGGCCGAAGCGCTGCCCCCGCGCCAGCTCGTCCCCGCTCTCGGCCCAGCAGATGATACGGCGGGCGATGAGCCCGGCGATCTGGACCACGGTCCAGGTCCGGCCGCTGGCGTCCTCGACCAACACGGCGTTGCGCTCGTTGTCCGAGGAGGCCTTGTCCAGAGAGGCATTGAAAAATTTGCCGCCGAAATAGGCGATGCGGGCGACGCGGCCAGCCACGGGCATGCGGTTCACGTGCACATTGAAGACGTTCATGAACACGCAGATCGCGGTGCGGTCCTCGCCGCTCAGCGGATCGCGCATGGTCTCGATCTTGACGACCTTGCCGTCGGCCGGGGACACGGCCGCGCCCGCGTCCTGGGGCACGACGCGCTCCGGATCGCGGAAGAAATTGAGAACAAAAAACAGTATCACCAAGAGCACGACGGCCATGATCCAACACCCAATGAGGGCGAAGATCAGGGTGGCGACGGTGGTGAAAAAGATGAACGGCATGCCCTCGAGGGACAGTCCGATGGATGGCTTGTGCATGGGATCTCCTGTCGAAATTCGCGAAGCTCCCACCTACCCGCCCTGAACGCCGGATTCAAGCCCTATTTTCCGGGGCGCGGACCGGAATAGAGTTTCTTCCACTCGTCCAGAAAAAGAATGGATGTTTCGAGGCGATCCAGCTGGCCGCTCTGGGCGCGCACGGCCCAGACCAGATCCTCGAAGGCCACGGTTACGGGCAGGCCAAGCCGGGCCAGGAGCGCGTCCAGGTCCGCGGCCAGCTCGGCCGGGATCTCGGCGCGCCAGGCCGCGTCCCGGGGCGGCCGCGCCGGCAGCAACGCCTCCGCGCGTTCCAGCAGGGCGCGCATGCGATGGACATAGGTATGCTCGGCCAGGACTCGGGCGCGGGATCTGGCCGCGATGGCGGCCCGCTCCTGGGGCTGGGCGCGATAGAATTCCACGGCCCCGAGCAGCTCGTCCAAATTCGAAAACACGGCCACTTCGTCGGCGGCGAAAAGTTCCGGCAACAACTCCCGCCGGTCCACAAGCTGAAAGGCCCCGCAGGCGGCAAGCTCGAAGGTGCGAGGGTTGACGAAATCCCCATCCCCGACCGTGGCCCCTGGCCGCACCGAGGAATGGAGATTGATGTTGATGGCCGTGGCATTGAAGATCCGCACCACCTCCTCCGTCTCGACGCGCGCGCCGCCCCGTTGCAGATACGGGGCCAGCACCGGTTCCTGGTCCCAGTCATTGCCCCAGATGCGCAAGTCGTGGCGGGCCAGTTGGCGAAAGGCCAAACGCCGATTGGGATAGCCCGCGCCGACAAACGAAACCTCGCTCCCGTATTCCTTGCGCTCCCGTGGCGACAGCTCCAGGGGACGGTGCGCCTCCGGGTCCGCGGCCAAGGGCAGATAGAAGGAATTGGGCTGCCCCACGGCGGCCAGCCGCTCCGGAAAATCTCCCTTCTGGATCACGGCGAAAAGGTCGTACAGAGGCGCGAAGGCCTTCCAATAGACGAAGAGGTCGCGGTCTTCCACGAACCACATGGCCGTGGCCACCTTGTCCCGCCGCAGGCGCGTCAGGGCCTGGCGCGACAGCGGGGCCTGGGCCATGGCCAGGACCAAATCCGGGGCAAAGGCTTCGACCTTGGCCAGGACGGCCTGGGAGACGACCTGCAAAAAGCTGTTCTCCAGATAATCCAGACGGTCCGTGCCGACCCGCAGGGTCTTCAAGGCCTCGAAGGTTCCGTGAAAGGCAGGAGCCTCGAAGTATTCGACCACATGGCCAAGGGCGCGCAAGGCGCCGCCGCAGTAGCGACCGATGGGCAGGGAGCCGCCGTACATGGGCAGCACCACGAGCACGCGACGCGCGATATCAGACATGACGACCTCGCAGGGTTTGGGGCAACATCCAGTCCCGCTCCCGCATCCACCAGTCCTGCCCATCCTCGGGACCGCAGGGATCGGGCAGGGTTCCGACGCCCGCGACGCGGGCGGCCTGGGAGCGGAAACAGGCGCGCTGGGCCAGGCGCGGATCGGTTCCGGCCACGGGACGGAAGACCAGGCCCGCGTCGTCGAAGGCCCCGCGCATGACCGCGAGACCTGCGGGAACGTCCTTGTCCTCCCGGCCGCCGACAAAGCGGACCAGGGCCGGATCGGCGAACGGGGTCCGGCAGCGCGCCCCGCACGGACAGGGCGCGGTTTCGAGGCAAGGCGCGCAGTCGGGCAGAGCCTGGACCACGGTCTGTCCCACGCCATAGGGACCGGTTTCGTGGCACCAGGCCGAGGACAGGAAAAAGGCCAGGACCGGAACGCCGAGATGGGCGGCCAGATGCATGGTCCCGGTATCGGGAGACAAAAGCAGATCAAGGTCGGCCACGGTCTCGATCAATTCCGGCCATCCGGTGCGGCCAACCAGATCGCGCGCCTCCGCCCGCAGACTGGGCGGCAGGAGGCTGGCCAGTTCCGTGGCCGCCCGCCGCTCCGCGCCGGCGCCAAGGAAATAAACAGGGCCATGGCCAACGCGATTCACGGCCGCCCGCACCAGTGGAGCCAGGATATGGGGCGGCAGGGAGCGTCGGGCGTTCTGTCCGGCCATGACCACGCCCAGACCGCCTCCGGCGGGACGCGGCGGCGGGTTAACCTCGGCCGGAGGCAGGGGCTCGTCGGCCGAAAGCCCCCACAGGTCGACCAGATTCAGGCCAGCCTGGGCGCGTTTTTTGGTCCAGCGCATGGCCAAGGCCGGCCAGAGGTCGATCAGGCGCTGGCCCGCGCGCATGCGGTAGCCCAGGACGCGGGCCGACGGAAACATGGCCGCGACGGCGAAATTGAGCCCGGAAAAATTGAGATTGTGAATCCGCGTGAATTCCAGCCCGGCAAGGGCCGTCAGACCGGCGTGCGCCCGCCCCAGGACGTCCGGCCCGTGCGCGCCGTGAGCCGGTAGCCCATGGACCTGGACATCCGGGTAGACCTGGCGCGCCAGGGACGCGAGGGAGGCGTCGACCACGAGGTGCGTCTCGCCGTGCGCGCGCAGGGACAGGAGCAAGCGCTTGGTCTGGATCAGGTCGCCGAACCGGGCCAGTTGGATGACGAGGTAGCGGGGTCGAACGACGGAAGGCGGGGACGCGGACATCATGGAACCGTCTTGGGAGAAAACATCGAAAAAGTCCAGGCCAGCACGACGGAATCGGGGTCTTGGACAACGGGACCGCCCTCTGCTAGGTGGCGGCCATGCGCTATTATCCCCTGCTTCTGGACGTGACGAACATGCACTGCTTGGTGGTCGGCGCGGGCGAGGTCGGCCTGCGCAAAATCCAGGGGCTCATCGACTGCGGACCGGCGCGGATCACGGCCGTGGACCCGGCCCCGCCCCGAGCCGAACTGGCGGAGCTTCTTGCAAGCCGCCCCAACTTCACGTATCAACAGCGCCCTTTCGCCCCCACGGACCTGGACGGAATGCATCTGGTTTTCGCCTGCACGCCCCGGCGCGACGTGAACCAGACGATCGGCGCGGAATGCGCCCGACGCGGTCTGCTCTGCAACCTGACCGACGACCCGGAGCGCGGTAACTTCGTGCTTCCGGCCAGCATTGCGCGGGGCGATCTGACCATCAGCGTCTCGACCAACGGCGCCAGCCCGGCCCTGTCCCGGATTATCCGCCAGGACCTGGAACAACGCTTTGGCCCGGAATACGCCCCTTTCACCCGGTTGTTGCGCCAGATCCGCGCGGCCCTGCTGGCCCAGGGCTGGCCCAGTGCGGCCAACCGGATCATTTTCCGGGACCTGGCCGCCTCGGCCCTGCCCGAGCTGATCAAAACCAACAAACCGGAACAATGCCAGGCGCTGCTGACGTCCCTGCTTCCGGACCCGCTGCACTCCCGAATTGGAGATTGGTGTCATGACTGCTTCCAGACTCTTTGAACTGATCATCGCCCTGCTCTATCTCTGCGGCTCCATCGCCTATCCCATCGGCCTGGGCCTGCGGCACGCCGCGCTCAAGCGCGCCGCGACCTGGACCTCGGGCGCGGCCCTGGGCCTGCACACCGTGGACCTGATCATGCGCCTGACCGACACCGGGGCCAGCACCTTGCAGCACGGCCAGTTCTACATCAGCTTGCTGGGCTGGTTCATCGTGCTCATGTTTTTCGTGCTCTGGTGGCGGCTCAAGCATGATTTCCTGTCCATGATCACGGCTCCGCTGGCGCTGATCCTGTTCTCGTCGTCCCTGGCCGTGAGCACCCAGGTCCTGGCCGTTCCGGAACAGTGGAGCGCGCTCTGGTTCAGTCTGCACGTCGGGACCATCTTCGTGTCCCTGGCCCTCATGGCCATGGCCTTCGGCGCGGGGCTGGCCTACCTGTACCTGGAACGCAAGATCAAAACCAAGGCCAGGCTGCCCGCGTTCTCCAAGGACCTGCCGTCGCTGGAAACCTTCGACCGGGCCAACCACTGGGCCGTGCTCGTCGGCTTTCCGCTGTACACCATCAGCCTGCTGTCCGGATTCGTCTGGGCCTCCTTTACCTGGAAGCGCGTCATCAGCTGGGATCCCAAGGAACTCATCTCGCTCTTCATCTGGCTCATTTTCGCCCTGCTCTATCACCAACGGCTGAGCCTGGGCTGGAAAGGCCGCAAACCAGCCAAGACCGCCATCGTGCTCTTCGCCCTGTGCGCGGTCTCCCTGTTGGGCGTGAATTTCCTCTTGCCCACGCACCACAGCTTCCGCCCCTAATCGTTCAAACACACGCAGTCGTCCATGAATCAGGAAATATTTCTCATTGGTTTGAATCACAAAACCGCGGATGTCGGCGTCCGCGAACGCTTTGCCCTGACCGGATGCGATCCGGGCGACACCGGCTTGGTTCAGGACTGCGGGCCCATCAGCGAGGTCATGATCCTCTCGACCTGCAACCGCGTCGAATTCTTGGTCGTGGGCGATGGCGAGAGCGACATTCGCGGCCGGATCCTGGACTTCTGGGCCGCGTCCCGCTGCCAGCCCCGGGCCGACCTGGACGAGCACACCTACTGCCATCGGGGTGACGCCGCCGTGGACCACCTCTTCACCGTTGCCTCCAGCCTCGATTCCATGGTCCTGGGCGAACCGCAGATCCTGGGGCAGCTCAAAAGCGCCTACCGCCTAGCCGTGGAAAAAGGCACGGCCAAGGTCATCGTCAACCGCCTGCTGCACAAGGCCTTTTCCGTGGCCAAGCGCGTCCGCACCGAAACGGCCATCGCCTCCAGCGCCGTGTCCATCAGCTACGCGGCCGTGGAGCTGGCGCGCAAGATCTTCACGGATTTGTCCAAACACGGGGCGCTCTTGATCGGGGCTGGAGAAATGGCCGAGCTGGCCGCCACCCACCTGCTTTCAGCCGGCGTGCGCGACATCACCGTGGTCAACCGCACCCTGGCCACGGGCGAGGAACTGGCCCAGCAGTTCGGCGGCCGCGCCCTGCCCTTCGAGGAACTGGGACAGGCCTTGCTCGACGCGGACATCGTTATCAGCTCCACCGGCTCGCCCACGGCCATCATCCGGGCCAGGGACATGAAGGATGTCCTGCGGAAACGACGCAACCGATCGATCTTCTTCATCGACATCGCCGTGCCGCGCGACATCGACCCGGACGTGAACAGCTTCGACAACGTCTATCTCTACGACATCGATGACTTAAAGGACGTGGTCGAGGAAAACCTGGCCGGACGGCAGCAGGAAGCAGCCAAGGCCAAGGGCATCGTGGCCGAGGAAGTGGCCACGTTCATGCGCTGGCGCGACGGACTGGCCCTGCAGCCGACCATCGTCGCCCTGCTCGACCAGGGTGAGGACATCGCCCGACGGGAGTTGCGCCGGTCCATCAAGCAGCTCGGCCCCAACCCGGACCCGCAGATGGTGGCCGTGCTGGAACGCCTGGCCACGTCCATCTGCCACAAGATCTACCACGAACCCATTTCCTATCTCAAACGCCGGTCCCAGGAAGAAGGCTCGGCCCAGCGCTTCATCCACAATGCCCGCCGGATGTTCAACCTGGACCGGGAAGTCGCGCCCGCGGAAGCCCATCTGGACCGAAAAGCCCACCCCGAACCACTCACGGAGAATTGTCGTGCGATCCTACCTGATTGACGAAATCACGCCCGAGAACATGGACAAGCTGGAAGCCTGGCTCACGGAGCAGGACCTGCGCAGCGGCATCGACCAGCTCTACCATTTCCCCCTGCCGTCCAAGCTGCTCACGGCCACGCAGCAAGAGCACGCCGCCGAATGCGGCCCCTTCTACATGGCCGTCGAAACGGGGCCGGATTGGGTCAGGCTGGAATACCTGGTCCGCGCCAAAAAAATCATGCGCTGCGCCTGCATCGCCTACGCCACCCCCGACCAAGAGGCCCACATGGTTTCCTATCTCGACAACCTGCTGACGGATCTGAACATTCCGCTCTAGCATGCATCTGCGGGACCTGCCCCGGCACTGGGCCAGACGCTGTCTGGCCCTCCCGCGCTTCTGCGCCCACAGCCTGGGCGTGGAACTGCGCCAGACCTCGCTGATCGTGGCCTATTCCACGGGTCTCGACTCCACCGCCCTTCTCCACCTGCTGCACGCCCTGGCTCCGCGCCAGGGATTGACCCTGATCGCGGCCCACGTTCACCACGGACTGCGCCCGGAATCGGATCAGGAAGAAGCCCTGGCCCGCGCGGTCTGCTCCAGCCTCGACCTGCCCTTGGAAACACGCCGCCTCGACGTGCGGGCCGAGGCCAGCGCGCAGGGCCGGGGCCTGGAGGAGACCGCCCGCGACCTGCGCTATGCCTTTCTGGAATCCGTGCGCCGCGAACACCGCGCGGACTGGATCGTCACCGCCCACCACGGCGACGATCTGGCCGAGGACATCGTCATGCGCCTGCTCCGGGGCGCGGGCTGGCCGGGCCTGGGCGGCATGAGCGGCGTCGATCCCCGGCGTCGTCTGCTCCGCCCCCTGCTCGACTGGGAAAAACGGGAACTCCAGGCCCTGGCCGAGGCCATGGGACTGACCTGGTCCGAGGACGCCTCCAACGCCAGCCCGGACCGGACCCGCAACCGCGTCCGCCACCGCGTGCTCCCCCTCCTGCGCGCCGAAAACCCGGCCTTGGTCGCGGCCTGCGGACGTCTCTGGCAGTCCGCCCGACGCGACGAAGACTACTGGGATAGCCTCCTGCCCGCGCCCGAACCCATCGACACCGCCTTCCTGCTCGAAGCCCAGGTCCTCGACGCCAGCCATCCGGCCCTGCGCCTGCGCCGCTACAAGCAGATCCTGGAACGGATGGGCCCGGGACAGGTCCTGGCCGAGAGCCTCCAGGACCTGGACCGGGCCTGGACAGACAAATCCACGGCCCGTTGTTTCCAATTTCCCGGCGACAAGACCTGCACCGTGCGCCGGGACGGCATCCTTTTCGACTGGCGGGACAGACACTGCCCATTCCAAACAAACTGACCAGAGAATCGGATTGAAGACGCTGGTTTTGAGACGCGATGGGAACTGGCCGGTTTGGGTCAATGGAGGAATACGTGCGGGGGGAATTGATCGGGAACCAGACGTTTTTCCACGTCCGGCCCACGGAAGAACTGATCCAGGCCCATGTCGTGGAAGTCGCGATGTCCTTCAGGCATGTCGGAAAATGACAAAAACGTGGATCGATACAGCAGGCGCATGGGAGAATACACCGACCATGCACCTGCCGAATTCACGCGAAACTCAACGCACGATTACACTTTTTCTATATTTTTCAACAAAATATCTCCAAACTCGGCGCATCCGACCTGGGTGGCGTTTTGCATCTGCGATGCAAGGTCAATCGTTACCTTTCCGTTGGAAATGGCCAACTCCACCGCCTTGCGGATCTTGTCCGCCGCCGCGTGCCACCCGATGTGGTCGAACATGAGGGCTCCTGACAAGATGAGACTTCCTGGATTCGCCAAATCCTTGCCTTCGATCGACGGCGCGGTGCCGTGGGTGGGCTCGAAAAACGCGAGATCACTACTCATGTTGACCCCGGGCGCAAGGCCCAATCCGCCGACCTGGGCGGCGAGGGCGTCGGACAGATAGTCGCCGTTCAAGTTCGGCGTGGCGATGACGTCGTATTTCTCCGGCCGAATCAAAACTTCCTGGAACATGGCGTCGGCGATGCGATCCTTCAGCACGACCGCGCCCGCGGGACAGCAGTCATCTCCCTCGCGCACGACCCTGCCCGCGAATTCCTCGGCGGCCAGCTCATAGCCCCAGTTACGGAAAGCGCCTTCCGTGAATTTCATGATATTGCCCTTGTGGGCCATGGTCACGCTCGCGCGCTTCTGTTCAAGGGCGAACTGAATCGCCTTGCGGATCAGCCGTTTGGAGCCCTTGGCCGTCATGGGCTTGATGCCGATCCCGCTTTCCTCGTCAACATTGGCCCCCAGTTCATCGCGCAGGAACGTAATGAGCCGCTTTGCTTCCGCGCTTCCGGCCTGCCACTCGATGCCGGCGTACACGTCCTCCGTGTTTTCCCGAAAGACAACCATGTTCACCCGTTCCGGATATTTGACGGGACTTTCGATGCCCTTGAAATATTGGATCGGACGGATGCAGGCATAAAGGTCAAGAGTTTGCCGCATCGTTACGTTCAGACTCCGGAATCCCTTGCCGACCGGGGTCTCCAGCGGACCCTTCATGGCCAGATCGGCCGTCTTCAGGGTGTCCAGGGTTTCCTGCGGCAAATACACGCCTGTTTCGGCGAAAGCTTTTTTACCAGCCAGCAATTCCACCCATTCCAACTTGCGACCATCTCCAAAAGCGACTTCCACGGCCCGGTCCAGGACCGGCCGGCCGGCATTCCAAACTTCCCGGCCGATGCCGTCACCCTCAATGAAATACACCTTGCGATTCATGCGTTCTCCTCATTGGCGAAAATAAAAAACCCCTGACGGGGTTTTCCGGATAGTAAAAGATTATTGATGGCGCAACCGCCGGAGGCAAGGGTCAGCTGAAACAGACCTCGACCATGAGCGAGCCGTGCGGAGTCTGAAAGGGTATGGCCAGAATGGCGCTGGTGGAAACATGGCGGATGGTGTGCCCCTTGCCGGTGATGACCGAGGGAATGGCCCCCTCGAAGATCATCCCCATCTCGACCAACCCCTTGCGCGCCTGGCCGGAGATCATGTTGGTCAACTCGCCCACGGCGTCCGTGACGGCGTCGTTGAGTTCGGTCTGTTCCTCGTAAAGCATGCTGCTGACGATGCCCAGGGCCGACTCGGAGGTGAAGGTCAGGGACATGGTGCCCTTGCTCTTTCCCTTGGGGTTGGAAAAGCCGATCACC
The DNA here is from genome assembly GCA_964384665.1 of uncultured Desulfovibrionaceae bacterium. GTDB lineage: Bacteria > Desulfobacterota > Desulfovibrionia > Desulfovibrionales > Desulfomicrobiaceae > Desulfomicrobium. The sequence goes on from CAYLNA010000046.1 coordinate 11,758, forward strand.
CCGGTGATGTCCCCTTGGGCCACGGCGTTCTGTTTGACAAATGGCGAGTCCGCCTTTGCCTCGGTCATGGCCATGGTTCCGAGCACATTGGTGGTGGCGTCCACGAACTGCTTGATGATGCCCTGAATGGTCTCGTTCATATCCGCTCTGCTGGTTCAAGATGGATTGCGTCGGAGCACGTGTATCCCATGCGCCGAAAAATCTCCA
>CAYLNA010000047.1:0-11951 GCA_964384665.1 uncultured Desulfovibrionaceae bacterium
CAACCTTGCCAAGGTTGAAGTCGCGGGTTCAAATCCCGTTTCCCGCTCCATCCTTCCTTCGTTTTCCTCCTCGACCAGATCCACGTGACGCGCTTCCGCGATGGGCGGTTCCCATCCTTCTGCCCTGCTTTTTCCTGGGATTGCGCCCCGCGCCGACAGCTCCGCCGTGGGCCAGCCATTCCCCGTTCCGGGAACGATTTCTTCCCGAGAGTCCTCGGCGTGTCCGTGCGTGGCGCTTTTACCTTGCCCTTGAATCGGAATGTGGCGTAGAGCCGAACCATCCTGCATGAGGAGCTTCGATGGCGCAGACTTCCGACATATTCACCGCCCATGAGCCGGATTTGAAGCAGCGGCTGCGCGAGATCCAGCTGGAGCGCCATTTCGCGAACACGCGGGTGTCCATGCTGGGCTCCATGATCAACGCGGCCGTGTTGGTCGTCGTGTACGCTGCGGAATTGTCGCCCGTGCGTTTGGGCGGGTGGTTCGCGTGCGTGGTCCTCGTCGTCGTCGCGCGCGTCATCGTGGCGCGGCTGCGCGCCCGCGATCCCGGCAGATGGCCTCTCGGCGTTTGGTACCGGCTGCAATATGTCCTGGTCTGCCTGTCCGGCCTGTCCTGGGGTCTGGGGGCCGTGCTTCTTCTTCCGCAGTTGTCCGCCTTGTCCCAGATATTCTTCCTGCTCATTTTTGGCGGCATCCTGGCCGGAGCCAGCGCCTACCTCGCTCCGATTTTCGGAACCTTCGTGCTCTACGCCGTGGTCACCATGCTGCCGATGCAGGCCGTGCTTTTTTTTATCGCCGAGCATCGGACTTACCTGGCCACGAGCCTCGTGCTGTTCTTGTTCCTGGCCATGGTGCTGGGCCTGTCCTACCGTTCGCACCGCGAATTCATCCAGCTCCACCTCTTGCGGCTGCGCAACGACAACCTCTTGGCCTCCTTGAACGAGAGCGAGTATCTGTTCCGCACCCTGATCGAAAATTCACCCACGGCCGTCATCCTGGTTCAGGACGAACGCTTCATCTATTTCAATCCGGCGGCCGGGGCCGTGACCGGCTACACCCAGGACGAGTTGCGCCACCGAAAATTTTGGGAGATCGCCCATCCCGACGATCAGGACAGGATCCGGACCTGGGCCGAACGGCGGATGAAGAATTCGGGGGATCGTGATCTGCCCGCCCGCTACGTGTTCAAGATCATCCGCAAGGACGGGCGCGTGGCCTGGATCGACTTCACGCCGGTGGGGATTGATTTTCGGGGCGGCAAGGCCATCCTCGGGAGCTGTCTGGATATCACCGAGCGCATGGAGGACCAGGAGGCGCGTCGGGAATCGGAAGAACGCTATCGAACCCTGGTTGAATCGGCCAATGACAGTATTTTTATCGTCGCCCTGGACGATAGGGGTGAAGTGGGGACCTTTGTCGACGTCAACACCCAGGCCTGCGCCCGGTTGGGATATTCGCGGGATGAGCTGTTGCTTCTCACTCCCGCCGACATCACGCACGAGTACGAAAAGAGCTTCAGCATGGAGATGCGCCAGCGCTTGCTGCGCGAGGGGCTGCTCGTGTTCGAACTGGAGCATCTGACCAAGGATCGGCGGCGCTGTCCGGTGGAGGTCAGCGCGCAGCTGACCACCTACGAGGGACGGCGGGCCGTTTTGTGCGTCGTGCGGGACATCGGCGAGCGCAAGGAGGCCGAGCGCCAACTGCGCGCGGCCATGCGTCAGGCCGAGCTGGCCAACGCGGCCAAAAGCGCGTTTCTGGCCAGCATGAGCCACGAGATCCGCACTCCGTTGAACGGGGTCCTCGGCATGCTGCAACTGCTGCGCATGGGAGAACTGGACCAGGAGCGCGACCAGTATCTGGCCGTGGCCGTCAGTTCCGGGGAAAGCCTGCTGGCCATCATCAACGACATCCTGGATCTGTCCAAGATCGAGGCCGGAAAATTCGAGATCGCGGCGGCCGTGTTCGATGCGCGCGTCCTGATGGAGAGCATCCGCGACTCTTTTTCGTTTGCGTGCCGGAACACGGGCGTGGATCTGGTCCTGAATCTCGATCCGAGCGTGCCGCGTTTTCTTCTCTCGGATCAGGCCCGCCTGCGCCAGATCATGTACAATCTGGTCGGCAACGCCGTGAAGTTCTCCCGCGCCGGGAGCATCCGCATTGAGATGGTCCTGGATTCGCGGCGGGGGGACACGGGCATGGTCGAGATCCGTATCGCGGACACGGGCGTCGGCATTCCCGAGGACCAGCAGGCCGGATTGTTCGAGCCTTTCGTCCAGGCCCGTTCCGCGACCAAGACCTCGGCCTCTGGCACGGGTCTGGGCCTGTCCATCGTCAAGCGCATCGCCGCGTACATGGGCGGGGATGTCTGGCTGACCAGCACGGAAGGGCGGGGAACCACGGTTTTCGTGCGGATCGAGGTCGGCATTCCGAAAGAGGATCGGGATTTCGCGGCGCGGGAGCGGGAGGGGCGGTCCTGCGCCGTGCCCGGTCGCCATTTGCATGTGTTGGTGGCCGAGGACAACAGCGTTAATGAACTCATGATCCGAAAATCCTTGGAAAAACTTGGGCACGCCTGCGTGTGCGTGTCCAACGGGGAGGCGGTTCTGGAACGCCTGCGGCGGGAACGGTTCGACTGCGTGCTCATGGATATCCAGATGCCCGGCTTGGACGGCGTGGAGGTCACGCGCAGAATCCGCGACCGCGTCATTCCCGAGATCGACCCCGACATCCATATCATCGCCCTGACCGCCTACGCCCTGTCCGGGGATCGGGAAAAATTCCTGGCTCAGGGCATGGACAACTATCTGGCCAAGCCCGTGTCCATCGCTGAACTTTCGGCCGCCCTGTGTCAGGTCGTCCCGGAGCACTCTTCTCCCCCATGATCGGTCGTGGGGCCGGCCCGCGCGAGGCCGCCGCGAATCCGCACGGTCCAGCCACGGCCTTGGGACCCATCGCCCTGGCTCCATGGCAAAAAGCATTCGCCGCCTATGTCTGCGGGCTCATGGCCGCCGTGTATCCCGGACCGGCCTGCGTCCTGGCCTGTGTCGTGGCCGCGGCCCAGGCCAGGGGCCGCGAGGCGGCGGTCATGCTCGTCTGCCTGGGGCTTGGCCTGGCCGTGGGCCTGGATCGGGAACGGACGGAGCCGATCACTTGGCCGAGCACGCGGACCGTGCGCGTTGCGGGACGGATCGAATCGGCGCGGACCTATCCCGGCCGCAGCCTGCGTCTGATCGTCGCCGACGCCGTGGATCTGGAGTCCGGTCGGCCCTTGCCGGGCAAGATCCTGTGGTACTGGGACGATCCGCCCCTCGTTCCCGGAGCGGGGCAGAAGTTCACGGCGCGCCTTGGTCTGCGCGCCCTCGCCGGGCGGAGCAATTTTGGCCTGCCCGGCAGCCAGGCCCACTGGAACCGCCAGGGCGTGCGTCTGCAGACGTTTTCGCGCGGACCGGTCGAGGTGGCCTGGGCGGACGATCCGGTCGCCCAGGCCCGCGCGGGCCTGATGGACGAGGTCGGCGCCCTGTCCCCGCCCGGCAATGCCGGGGCCGTGATCGTGGCCGTGCTGTTCGGGGAGGGGTATTATCTCGCCCCCGACTTCGCGGACCAGATCCGCCGCGCCGGCCTATCCCACAGCCTGGCCCTGTCCGGCATGAACCTGACCCTGACGGCCTGCTTCGGCCTTGCCCTGGGCTGGCTGATCGCCTTCGCGCGGCCGTTCCTGCTGCTGCGTTGTTCCCGGCAAAAATTGGGCATCCTGCTGTCCGCGCCCATGGTCCTGATCTATCTCTGGCTGGGGGCCTGGGCTCCCTCCCTGCTGCGGGCGGCCGTCATGTTGGCGGTCGTGGCCGCCTATCTGCTGAGCGGCCGCACGCGTTACCCGCAGGACGCCCTGTTCGTGGCCGTGGCCGTTCTGGTGCTGGCCGACCCTGTGGCCGTGCACGATATCAGCCTCCAGCTTTCCGTGCTGGCCGTGGCCGGGATCGTGCTGTTCGCGCCCGTGTGTTCGCCCGTGCTGTCCAGATTGTCCGGACCCGGCTGGCGGACGGCGGCGCATGGCCTGGTTCTGCTCGGAGCGGTCAGCCTATGCGCCAACACCCTCATCCTGCCGGTTCTGGCCGCTTATTTCGGCGAAACCTCGGCCCATCTCTATCTGAACCTGCTCTGGTTGCCGGTGCTCGGATTCGTGGTCATGCCCCTGTCCTTCGCGGGCCTTTTCGCCGTGCTCGCGGGCTTTCCGGATGGCGTGACGCGCGGCGTGTTCCGCCTGGCCGGACTGGGCGTCGAGGCCCTGGAATGGGGGCTTGGTCTTCTGGACCGGGCCGGCTGGCTGGAGGCCACGGCCGTGCTCCGTCCGGACGGATTGGGCATCGCCGGATACTGGATCCTGCTGGTCGCGGCCTGCGTGCTGTGGTTCAGGCCAGACCTGCGGCGCGCCTATTTTTTTCTCGCCCTCGGGTTGCTTTTGCTTGGCTCCGCCTCCCTGCGCCAGTTGGCCGCGCCCCGCGATCAGGCCGAGCTGACCGTGCTCGACACGGGCATGAGCCAGGCCGTGTTCGTGCGCACGGGCTCCGGACGCACGGTGCTTATCGATGGCGGAGGCTCGTGGAGCGCGGACTATGACATCGGCCGCGCCATTGTCGGCCCCGTCCTGTCGCATGCGCATCCGCCGGCCGTGGATGGCGTGCTGCTGTCCCACGTCGACGCCGATCACGTGCGCGGTCTTTATCACATTTTGGGCGCGTTCGACGTCGGTTGGTTCGGCTGGTCCGGGCTGGTCGACGAGAGCGTGGATTCGCCCCGCCTGCTGGACATCCTGCGCGCCAAGGAGCACCGGACGCGACGATTGCGGGCTGGAGACCGGATCGACATCGACGACGGCCTGTGGCTGGAAGTCCTTCATCCCGATCCCGAGGCGAGCGGGCCGTCCGAGAACAATACGTCCCTGGTCCTGCGTCTGGTCCGGCGGGGTCGGGGCTTGGCCCTCATCCCCGGCGACGCGGAAAAAGACGCCCTGGCGCGGATTCGCGGGCGCGGGACCTCTCTTGGCGCGGACGTGCTCGTTCTGCCGCATCACGGCTCCCGTTCGTCCCTGGACGTCGAGTTCTTGCGCCAGGTTCACGCCGCGTGGGCCGTGGCCGCATGCGGGTCGAACAATCGCTTCGGCTTTCCCCATCCGCGCGTGGTCGAAGTCTGCCGCGAAGTGGGAGCCATGGTTCTGACCACGGCCGAGCGGGGCGCAATCCGTTTCCGCTGGACGGACTCGGGCGCGCCGTCGGTCGAGACCGCCCGTCCCGGCGCGGCTCCGGGCGGATGACGGCGTTGTGCCGCATCGGCCTTTCCTGTATGGGGTGCCTCTCATCACGGGGAGACCCGAGGAGTTTTCATGACGACCATCATGCCCACGGACAAGAATCTGCGAAACGCCATTGCCTGGATCGAGGAACATCGGGCCGACCGGGTGGATTTGACGCGCCTCCTGGACGAGGCGAGCATGCGCTTCAATTTGACCCCGCTCGAGGAAATCGCCCTGGCCAGGTTTTATCGCGAACAGGACGGGACCCGGTGAGAATCTCCCTGCTGCAGCGCGAGCTGTTCAAGGAGATGAGCCTGGTGGCCGCGATCTGCCTGGGCGCGTTCTTGTGCCTGATCCTGCTGGGCCGCCTGCTGCAGCTGCGCGAACTCTTTCTCGGCCAGGGCGTGGGTTTTTTTGATCTGGCCAAGCTCTTCGTCTATTTGAGTCCGTTTTTTCTCATCCTGCTTGTGCCGGCCTCGTGCATGCTGGGCCTTTTTTTGACCCTGCTGCGCATGGGCGCGGATCGTGAACTGATCTCCCTGCGCGCCGGCGGCCTGTCCGTGTGGCGCTTGCTGCCCGCGCCCGTCACGCTCTGTCTGGCGGGCACGGCCCTGACCCTGTGGGTGTCCCTGAGCGGGATTTCCTGGGGCATGGATCATTTCCGGCAGACCGTGGTCGAGCTGGCTCGAAACAAGACCACGGTCAACGTCCAGCCCGGCGTTTTCAACACGGCCTTCCCGCATCTGACCTTCTACGCCAAGCAGGCCGATCCGGTCAGCGGCGAGTTGCTTGACGTTTTCGTGCGAGACGACTCGCGTTCCAACGCGACCGCGACCATTGTCTCCCCTCGTGGTCGGATCGAATCCAACGCCGAGCAGGGACAGGTTTATGTTCTGCTCGAAAATGGCCATATCTACCGGGAGGCGGAGCATGAATTTTCCGTGGTCAGCTTTGGGGAATACGTCTTGTCCCTGGACATGGCCAAGCTCTTGGGCGGGGCGAAGATCGAGAGCAAGCTGCCCAAGGAAATGTCCTGGACGGAGTTGAACCGCTTGGCCAGTGAACCCAAGCCGGGCGCGAGCGAGGATTTTCATCTGCGGGTCCTGATCGAGCGCCACAAACGCGTCGCCCTGCCTGCGGCCTGCCTGGTTCTGGGCCTTTTCGCCCTGCCCCTGGCCTTGTTTTTCCAGGGCTTGAACCGGCAATACGGATTGGTCGTGTCCCTGGGCGCGTTCTTTGTCTATTATGTCCTGCTGACTGCGGGCATGTCTCTGGCCAAGGGCGGCAATCTGCCTCCGGCCGTGGCCTTGTGGACGCCCAACGCGCTCTTCGCCCTGGCCGGAGGGTGGGGAATGCGGCTCGTGGCCAAGGAGCGGGAGGTGGACTTTTCCATTTTGTCCCGGCTGCGCGCGGCGCTCGCTAGCGGGAAGGCGGCGTCATGACCCTTCTCGCCCGCTACGTTTTGCGCCAAAATGCGTTCTTGCTCCTGCTCATGGGCGTCATCGGCCTGGGCATCTATGTCTTCATCGACCTCTTCGACCGGCTGGACAATTTTCTGGAGGCCGGCGTGGGCGCGGCGTCCATCGGGGCCTACTATTTGTACAGCCTGCCCTTTATCCTGGCGCAGATTTTTCCGGCCGTTTTCCTACTCGCGCTCATGGTCCAGCTCGGACTCATGCTGCGCGGCCGGGAACTGCTGGCCCTGGAGGCGTGCGCGGTGCCCATGGGGAGCATCGTCAAGACCGTTCTTGGACTGGCCGCGGTTCTGTGCGTGGCGCAGTTTCTGTTCACGCAGGTCTTGGGCTCGACCGGACACAAGGCCGCGACCCGGATCTGGGAGGAAGAGGTGCGCAACCGGCAGACCGCGTCCAAGACGTTGCGGAATGTCTGGTTTCGGGAAGGGCTGATCCTGGCGCGCATGGGCAAGGTTGTTCCGGCGGCGCGGAGCGGAGAGGACCTGGAACTTCATGTGCTCGAACCCGATGATTCCGGGCGCATCCGCGAGATTGTGCGGGCCAAGACCTTTCAGGCGACCGACGCGGGTTGGGAGCTTGGTTCCGTGATCCGCGACGTTCCCGGCTCCTTCACCCAAGACACCCTGCCGAGCCTGCGCGTGGACTTGAAGACCGACGTGCGCGGGTTCCTGACCGTGGATCCCAAGGCCAACCTCGACTCCCTGCCGTTTTGGCGACTGGGGCGCGAGATCACCCGCTTGCGCGATTCGGGTTCGAATATCGAGCGCCTGCTGACCGCCTGGCACGTGAAGTTCGCCTATCCGTGCTCGGTTTTGATCATGGCCCTCGTGTCCCTGGCCATCTTGTCCGTGTTCGGCTCGCTCTACGCGATCATCCCGGCCGGACTCGTGGTCACCTTTTGCTACCACGGGCTGTTCATGGTTTTTGTGTCCGCGGGGGAAAAAGGGCTGCTGCCGCCCGTTGTCGCGGCCTGGGCCGCCAACGCGATCTTCGCGGCCCTGGCCGGCCTGCGCATCCTGCGCGGCCGATCCTTTCATGTGCGTTGAGACAGGAGGACGAATGATCTGGTTGGTGACGTTGGGAGGTTTTCTGATCGGATGCGTGGTGGCCTATGCCATGATCAGTCGCGACGATGATGGGGAATGACGCCGGTCATTGGGGCTGGAGATATTTGCTCAGAATGCTCAGGATTTCCGGATAGAATTCGTCCGCGAAGGTCAGGCCCAGGATGTTGTCCCCGGCCAGCAGCCTGGCCCTGGTGGAGCCGAAGACCGTGGAAAAGATGACGCTGGCGGCGAGGTTCGGGTTCAGGTCGGCGCGGATGGAGCCATCGGCGATGCCTTGGCGCAGGCAGTCCATCATTTTTTCGACCACCTGGGCGCAGACCGCCAGGATTTCCGAGTTGTCGGCGGTGACCGTGTTGGCCAGGAAGGGGGAACAGCGCAACAGGGTCAGAAACCCTCCGCCCGGGGTGGTGGAGGCCTTGAGAATGCATTTGGCGAAATTGAGCACCCGTCCGAATCCGTTCGAGGCATAATACAGGCTTGCATCGATTTCGCGCAGCAGATCGGTCAGGATGGAAATTTCCACCAGTTGGAAAAGATGCTCCTTGCTCCCATAATGGTGGGCGATGAGTCCGTCCGCGATACCCGTTTCCTGGGCGATGCGTTTGTAGGTGGTGTCGGCGTAGCCCAATTCTCCGAACAGGCGTCTGGCCGTTTCCAAAATGCGTTCCTTGTTCCCCTTGCTCAAGACGATCTCCTTTGTTTCGGGCCTTTCTTAATCGGCCGATTTTGGGGCGTCCACCTTTTTCTCCCTCGATTTTGATCGTCCGCTCAAATGCCCGCCGCGTCCCGCGCGTGGCAGAGAGGTTCGTCAACATCCTCGTTTTTCGTCTTAAATTCCTTGTCCTTGACTCTGAACATTTCTTCATCTAGCCCCTGGCGGGATATGAGGTTGAGCGCGTGCTTAGATCGCGGCTCGGCCAAACACTGCATCCAAAGGGGAGGTTGAATGCGTACTCGTCTCAAAACATGGTTTCTGGCCTGTTGTCTTGTCTTGGTCTCGGCGCAGATAAGCGCCGCCGCCGGCTTCGCCATTTACGAATGGAGCGCTCGCGGCAACGCCCTGGGCGGCGCCACCGTGGGCCGGGCCGACGACCCGTCCGCCGTGGCCGCCAATCCGGCCGGCATCACGCAACTGGATGGTCTGCAGGTCCTCGGCGGCTTCACGGTCATCCATCCCATCGTCGACATCAAGGCTGGCGACGAATGGCACACCTCCGACGAGGACGCCTATTGGATTCCGCCGCATTTCTACGCAACGTGGAAGGTCAACGACCGCTATTCCATCGGCTTGGGCACGTTTTCCCGCTTCGGCCTGGGCTCGGTCATCGACGACGATTGGGCTGGCCGCTACAATTCCTACGAGGCCATCATCGAATCCATGTCCATCAACCCCAACGTGGCCGTGAAGGTCACGGACAAGCTTTCGGCGGCCTTTGGCGTGGAATCGACCTATCTGAGCTTCGCCCAGAAGAAGAAGCTGCCGTTGACTCCATTTCCCGATGGTGACGGCGCCATCGACGCCGATGGTTGGGGCTACGGTTTCAACATGGCCCTGCATTATCAGCCCTGCAAATATTCCAAGGTCGGCCTGACCTACCGCAGTCCCGTGACCATGAAGGTCCATGGCGACGTCGATTTTTCGGATATCCCCGCCGCGTTGTATGGCATGGGCGCCTTTCACGACAGCTCGGCTTCCGGAACCGTGACCCTGCCCGATTCCTTCAGCTTGGGCGTCGCCATCTATCCCATGGACAAGCTGAGCGTCGAGGTTGGCGCGGTCTACACGCTGTGGAGCAAGTACGACGAATTGACCATCAACTATGGCGACAACGTCATTCTGACCCCCGCCATGACGCTCGTCGATCAGACCTCGGTCCCCAAGAACTGGAACGACGTCTGGCGCTTCAACCTTGGCGTGGAATACGCGGCCCTGGACTGGCTTGACCTGCGCGCGGGCTATGTCTTCGACCAGTCGCCGCTCAACGACGACACCATCGACTACATGGTCCCGGCCAACGACCGCCACCTGCTGAACGGCGGCCTGGGCTTTCACTGGGATGCCTGGACCGTGGATCTGAGCTACACCTACCTCATGATCATGGATCGCGACATCGACGGCCGCGCCGGTTCCGGCGTGCTCGATGGCGAGATCGACAACGCCGACGCCCACATCATGGGCCTGTCCGTGGGCTATAAGTTCTAGCCCATCCCGTCCAAACGGCTCGTAACGCTCCTCCGCGCTCCGCGTGGGGGAGCGTTGTTGTTTGTGGGAATCAGTGCGTCAGGTCGGCGAATTGGGCGGAGGTCAGTCGGGCGAGATCGTTGGGCGCGAGTTCGATTTCCAGCCCCCTGCGCCCGGCGCTGACGTGGATGGTGGGGTGGGCGAGGGCGGATGCGTCGATGAAGGTCCGCAGACGTTTTTTCTGCCCGAGGGGGCTGACGCCGCCCAAGACATAGCCGGTGGATCGCTCGACCAAGGCCGTGTCGGCCATGGACGCCTTCTTGGCTCCGGCGGCCTTGGCGATGTTTTTCAGGCCGAGCATCGCGTCCACCGGAACGATGGCCACGACCAGCTCTCCGCCCAGATCAACGACCAAGGTCTTGAAGACCCGGTCCGGAGCGATGTTCAGCTTTTCGGCGGCTTCCAGCCCATAGGACGCGCAGGTCGGGTCGTGGGAGTATTCATGGATCGAGAACGGGATCTTGGCTTTCTTGGCGGCATTGATGGCGGGTGTCATGGGTCCTGCGGCTACAAAGAGGCGGCGCAAAAGTCCAGGGCCAGGATGCGCGAGCCAGCGCCGGGGAACAGCCCCGGCGCCAGCAATTAGACCGCTTCGCGGGCGGCGGCGAGGATGTAGGTCTTGATGTCGTCGATGGTCACCACGGGCGTGTCGTGGCGCGCGGAGAAGCGCAGAATCTCCGGCATGCGGGCCATGGTTCCGTCGGCGTTGGTCAATTCGCAGAGCACGCCGTAGGGTTTGAGGCCAGCCAGACGCATGAGGTCCACCGTGGCCTCGGTGTGGCCCTCGCGTTCGAGCACGCCGCCGGGGCGGGCCTGGAGCGGAAAGACATGCCCCGGGCGGTGCAGGTCCGTTGGCGCGGCGTCATCGGCGATGGCGGCCCGCACGGTCCGGACGCGATCCGCGGCCGAGACCCCGGTGGTCACGCCCTGGGCGGCCTCGATGCTGACCGTGAACGCGGTCTGGTAGCGGCTGGAATTGGTTTCGACCATGGGACGCAGGTCCAGGGCGCGGACTTTTTCCTCGGGCAGACACAGGCAGACGATGCCGCTGCATTCGCGGATGAGCATGGCCATTTGGGGCGTGGTCAGGCTTTGGGCGGCGAAAATGAGGTCGCCTTCGTTTTCGCGATGTTCGTTGTCGGTGACGAGCACTCCCCGGCCTTGGCGCAGGGCTTCGAGGGCGCGCTCGACTCGGGCGCACGGGGACAGTTGGTCAAAAAGGCAGGACTGATTCACGGTGTGTCTCCTTGGACGTGAATCAGGGCGCGGCCAAAAAGAGCCGTTCACGCGCGTGAACGGCGGCCGTCTTCTCTTCCATCCGGACTGTTACCGTCGGCCCTGGCTTCGCACCAGGTCTGCTGACCTCCCGGACATCCGGGAGCGCTCGCGGGCTCCCCGCCGCAAAGCGGGATACCGCCGGTGGGGACTTCCACCCCGCCCTGAGAATGGCGGCACCATGCGCGGGCATTCCCGCCCTGTCAATGTCGGCCGCGCGGAAAATCGGATCGAAGAATTCGGGCATTGCCTATTCAGCGGGAAGGGGATAGAAATTTGACATCAAGCAGCGCCACAAGGGTTCCCTTGTGGCTTTTTTTTCCAGACCATCATCCCAAGGATCATCAATGTCCCAGAAGCAGATTCAGGCCGGCAGTTCCGTGGAATCCATGTGCAAACGATGCAAAACCGTGACGGATCACCATGTAGTGGTCATGGAGGGGGACAAGATCGCCAAGGTGGAGTGCAAAGTTTGCGGCGGCCGTCATGCCTTCCAGTCCGCCAAGCCGGAACCCAAGCCAAAGGCGGCCCCCAGGACTCCGCGCGTTCCGTCCGCGGCGGCCCAGCGCAAGCAAAGCGCGGCGGTCGAGGCGCTGTGGGAA
>CAYLNA010000048.1:0-11941 GCA_964384665.1 uncultured Desulfovibrionaceae bacterium
GCAGACAGCAAACCAGACCTTTTCCACCATGAGGGGGTACGAGAGCCATAATGCGGATCCTCCTAAATATAGTTTGTTTTTATTTTCACAAATAACAGGATGGAAACCGCAATTTGCTTCGCATCAGACATCTTGTCAATTGTTTTGTGATTTTTTTATCAACCAAAGACGCGAGCACGGCGGGATCGCGAGACGATGAGCCGCGTCCCGCGCATCCGGCACGCCACGACACGAGGAAGAGCGGCGAAAAGCCAGGCGACGCCTCGGGTTGCGAACAATATTCGCTTGCGTACCAATGGGCCTTCCTGCTAGATGTCGCCAAGTCTCAACATCCGTTATTCCAAACATTCAACTTATCAACCAATTTGGTGCTGAACGCAAGACGCATGGCCGAAAAACATTCTCCTCTTTCCCTGACCCAGGAACTGGCGCAGCTTGATGAAAAGCTCGTGTCCATTCTCGCCGCGCGCACCAGCCTCTTGGCGAGAGCCGCCTCCTCGCGGCGCGCCAAAAACCTGAGCATCACCGACCCGACACAAGAAAAAAAATTGTGGCAAGTCTGGCGGGAAACCGCCAAAAATGAAAACATCGAGCCCCAGATCCTCAAGAAAGTCTTTCACTTGTCCAACAACCTCGCCTACGCCCGGGTTGAAAAAAATTCCGCGAACGACAAGCCGCTCTGCCTTTTTCCGCGCCGAAAGCCCGTCAACATCGACCTCGACGCGCCGCGCGATCAGATTTTACGGAGCATGATGTTCTTTCTGGGCGCGACCAACACGACGCCCATGACCGTCGCCCCGTTCCAGGGCAACGACATCACCCTGGAATTGATCAACGCGCTCAACCTCTGCGGCTTCAACGTCGTTTTTCTCAATCGCGAATGCGCGATTCAGCCCACCGCCGCCTGGTCGATGGACAACAAAATCATCTACTCTGGGCAGAGCAAATTCCATTTTTATCTGCTCCTTTGCCTGGCTCTCGGCCAAGTGACCAAGGCGAAGTTCACGGGCTCGACAAAACTCAAAATTCTCGACCTCCGTCCCGTTCAGGACCTGCTGCCCAAGCTCGGCGCGCGGCTGACGTCCGTCGAACCGCACAGCAACGGATTGCCGGTGCGACTGGAGTCCAGCGCCCAGCTCCCGGAGGTCATCGCCATTCCGGCCGGGCTCTCGAAAAAGTTCATCCTCGCCCTGGCCGTCGCCGCGACCACCTTCAAGACGGGCCTGACCATCCAGCTCGACGAATCCTACTGGAACAGCAAGCTGTTGCGCAAAGGCATCGCCTTTCTCCAGCAGTACATCCCGGAACTGCAATTCGAGGGGCCGAGCATCACCATTCCGGCCTCGCCCGTGAATCTGGACCTGCCCCGGGTGGACATTCCGATCGACCCCCTGATGAGCCTGCATCTGTTGGTCATGCCCTTCTTCAACGACGGCGCGGTCACCCTGCACGGAAAATGGCCCGAACTCCTGCCGCACCTGCAGGATGTCATGGACATCCTCTACGAGTTCGGTTTGCGCATGAACATCGGCCCGGACTCCATTTCGGCCCGCATGACGAACCGGCCCGCGAGCATCTCCATCGACATCACGTCATGTCAGGAATATCTGCCGCTCATCCTCGCCATGGGCCTGGGGCTCAAGGCCCGGTGCCGCATCACTCTGGACACCACGCACGAAGACGTGGAACACGCCCAGGATTTGCTGGAAACCCTGGGGGCCGGATACGCCATCGAGCCGGGCATGCTCCAGCTCGGGCTGCCCTCGACCAAGAAGCCCGTCGAATGCGCGTGGCAGAGTCCCGGCCCCTACTGGACCCTGGCCGGGGCGTTGATTTCCTTCATTCACCCCGGAGTTTGCCTGGCCAACGCCGAAAACATTTCTTCCGCCTGGCCCTGGTTTTGGAAAATTTTCATGAACCTGCCAGAACCCCAGAACTTCATCCACCCGCCTCGCAGCGACGAACAGCCCGACGATATCCACGATGACAAACCCAAACGAAAACGCATCCGTATCACGACAGACTGAAACCATCGAACAGGAAATTGCCGCCCTGCGGGCTGAACACGCCGCCGCGCAGGACCGGATCAAGCAACTGATCAACGAAGAAGATCCCGCCAACGGAATTCTCTTTCACGACGAAATCTTCCGCCTGCAACAGGACAAGCTCCGCGTGGACACGGAAATCCAGTTCCGGCAGGTCGCCCTGCGTCGATTGAAATCCACGTGGTAGGTCCGATTTTCGAGGCTCCCGGCTCCGGCCGGGAGCCTTTTTTCCACACGCCCATCCCCAAGACAAGGAGCCTCCATGAAACAGAATCTCACGCGTAAAATTATCGCCGCGCACCTGGTGAGCGGCGAGATGACCGCCGGCGGCGAGGTGGCCATCAAGATAGACCAGACCCTGACCCAGGACGCCACCGGCACCATGGCCTACCTGCAGTGGGAAGCCATCGGCTTGCCCCGGGTCAAGACCGAACTGTCCGTCAGCTACGTGGACCACAACACCCTGCAGATGGGCTTCCGCAACCCGGATGACCACCGCTTTCTGCGCAGCATCGCGGCCAAGTACGGAATCATCTTTTCCCCTCCGGGCACGGGCATCTGTCATCAGCTGCACCTGGAAAATTTCGCCATGCCCGGCAAGACCCTGGTCGGCTCCGACTCCCACACGCCCACGGCCGGCGGCATTGGCAGCCTGGCCATGGGCGCGGGCGGCCTGTCCGTGGCCCTGTCCATGGCCGGCGAGCCCTACACCATCACCATGCCCAAGGTCATCAAGGTCTGGCTGACCGGCAAGCTCACTGGATACGCGTCGGCCAAGGACATCATCCTGCACCTGCTGGGCCTGCTCTCGGTCAAGGGCGGCGTGGGCGCGGTCATGGAATACTGCGGACCTGGCGTGGCGACCCTGAGCGTGCCGGAACGCGCCACCATCACCAACATGGGCGCGGAACTGGGCGCGACCACGTCCATTTTCCCGAGCGACGACCAGACCAAGGCTTTTCTGAAACTCATGGGCCGTGAACACGATTTCGTCGCCCTGGCCGCCGACGAGGACGCCGAATACGACCGCGAGATCGTCATCGATCTCGGGACCCTCGCCCCCCTGGCCGCCCAGCCGCACATGCCGGACCGCGTCGTGCCCGTGGCCGAACTGAACGGATTGACCGTGGACCAGGTCGCCATCGGCTCCTGCACCAATTCGTCCTTCTCCGACCTGAAGAGCGTGGCGGAAATTCTGGACGGCGAACATATCGCCCCCAACACGGATCTCCTCCTCTCGCCCGGCTCCAAGCAGGTCCTCAAGATGCTCATGACCGAAGGCCTCCTGGACAAGATCCTCGACGCCGGCGGCCGGCTCATGGAATGCACCTGCGGGCCGTGCATCGGCATGGGCGGCTCGCCCAACAGCGGCGGCGTCAGCGCCCGCACCTTCAACCGTAATTTCGAGGGCCGCAGCGGCACCCAGGACGGCCAAGTCTATCTGGTCAGCCCCATCACGGCCGCCTTCGCCGCCCTGAATGGGAAATTCACCGACCCGACCACCTGGAGCAAGCCCATCACCGCCCCGTCGCTTCCCGCCGAGGCCCCGTCCATCCGCCACCTTTTCGCCTATCCGCCCGCGGACGGCTCCCAGGTGGAGGTGCTGCGCGGACCCAACATCGTCGCCCTGTCCCCCTTCGACCGTCTTCCGGAAACCCTGGAACTGCCCGTGCTGATCAAGGTCGGCGACAACATCACCACGGACCACATCATGCCGGCCGGCGCGGCCATCACGGCCCTGCGCTCGAACATCCCGGCCATCAGCCGCCACGTCTTCGAGCGCGTGGACGCGAATTTCGTGACCCGCGCCGAGCAGGCCGGCCAGGGCTTGATCCTGGGCGGCGAGAACTATGGCCAGGGATCGAGCCGGGAACACGCGGCCCTGGCCCCACGCCACCTGGGCGTGCGCATCGTGCTGGCCAAGAGCTTCGCCCGCATTCACAAGGCCAACCTGGTCAACTTCGGCATCCTGCCGCTGATCCTGGGCAACGCCGCCGACTACGACCAGCTGGCCGAAGGCGACGTCCTGACCTTCGATCTGCGCGCCCTGGCTCCGAACGCGCCCCTGACCGCGCGCGCGGCGTCGGGCGCGACCATCGCCCTGAGCCATGATTTGACGGGTAACGAAATCGCCATTATCAAGGCCGGCGGCTTGCTCAACGCCGTCAACGACAGACAGAAATAACACCTCGCGCGGGAAATCCGGGACACCGGATTTCCCGTTTCCTCTTCAACCCTCAGACTTTCGCGTCGGAGAATCCATGCTCGATATTTTGCGCCAGGGAGCCCAATCCTGGGGAATCAAAATTGTTTTCGGCATCATCATCGCGGTCTTCGTGCTGGCCTTTGGCATGAACCGCTCCAGCACCGACTCCACCACGGTCGTGGCTACGGTCAACGATGCGCCGATCCTGATCCGGGACTTCCAGGAGACGCTGCAACGCAATCTGGAAACCGCCCGCCGCCAAAATCCTGGCCTGACCTCGGAATTCCTGGCCCAGATCAAGTTCAAGGACCAGGTGCTCAATCAGATGGTCACGCGGGAACTCTTGGCGCAGAAAGCGGCCCAATTGGGCGTGGTTGTGTCCAAGGAAGAGTTGGCCAAGGAAATCCACCTCATCCCGGCCTTCCAGAACGACGGCAATGCCTTCGACCCGGAAAAGTACCAATCCGTGCTCAAGGCCAACCGTCTCACCCCGGGCCAGTTTGAATCCGACTTCATGCGCAATCTGGTCCTGGACAAACTCCAGGCCTACATCGCCCTGCCCGGCCGGGTCAGCGAGGATCAGGCGCGCGATTATTACGAATACGGCCGGGCCACGACCTCGGTTTCCTATCTGCTCTATCCCTGGAAAGCCCACGAGGCCGAGGTCAACGCCACCGACGCGATGATCTCTCGGTACTATGACTCCCACAAAGCGCGCTACGCGGTTCCGGCCCAGGCCAAAATCGCATACGTGGTGATCAGCCCGGAAACCCTGGCCAACCCAAGCGGGGTCACCGACGAGGAAGCCCAGAAATACCACGCCGAACACAAGGAAGATTTCAAGATCGAGGAGCAGGTCAACGCCCGCCATATCCTGATCCGGCTCGCGGAAAACGCGACCGCAGCCGACGAGGAAAAAGCCGCGGCCAAGATCAAGGCCGCCCAGGGCGAACTCAAGGCCGGAAAGAAATTCGAGGACGTGGCCGCCGCGTACACGGAAGATCCGTCCGGAACGTCCACGGGCGGCGCCCTGGGCTGGTTCGGGCGCGGCCGCATGGTCAAGCCCTTCGAGGACGCGGCCTTCGCCACGGCCAAGGGCGCGGTCAGCGAACCGGTCCGGACCGCCTATGGCTTCCACCTGATCAAGGTCGAGGACGCCAAGGCCGCCGGATACAAAACCTTCGACGACGCCAAGGCCGAGATCAAGAACAGCATCGCCAAGGATCGGGCCGCCGAAACCTTGCAGGATGTCCTGGATCAGGCCCTGGAAATGGTCCTGACCGGCTCGGATCTTCAGACCGTGGCCCAGACCATCGGCCAGGGTCTCAACACGCGGGAGTCCGAGTTCTTCTCCAAGGCGGACGGGCCCAAGGACCTCATGGGTCTGACTCCCGAACACATCGCCACGCTGTTCGACTTGGCGCCCAAAACCACGACCCAGAATCCCATTCCCCTTGAGGACGGCTATGTCCTGGCCACGAAAATCGAGGATGTCGCGGAATCGACCAAGCCCCTGGACGACGTGAAGGCCGAGATCGTGGCCTCCATCACCAAGGACGAAGCCTCCAAGCTGGCCCAGGCCGCCGCCGACGCCGCTCTCCAAGCCCTGCTCAAGACCGGCAAGCTGCCCAACGGCCAGGACCCGGCCCCGACCCGCTCCGCGGCCTTTGGACGCCAGGGCATGATTCCCGAACTGGGCATGGCCCCCACGCTGGTCGACGCAGCGTTCAGCGCCAAGGCGGGCGCGTGGCTGCCCTCCAGCCACAAGGTCGAGAACGGATTCATCGTGGCCAAGGCCGACGCCATCGCGCCGCCCTCGGCCGAGGACTGGGCCAAGGAAAAGGACCTCTGGATCCAATCCCTGAACCAGCGCACCGAGGAACAGATGATCCAAACCTTCCTCGCGGATCTACGCGCCAAGGCGGATGTCCGCGTCACCAACCCCCAAGCCCTGCAGAACTAAAAAAAGGCCCGGACTTCAAGCCGGGCCTTTTTCGTTGCCAACACCTCGCGTCATCACGCCAGAGTGATCCACTCCACGTCCGGATCCCGCCCCGGCTCCAGCCGCAGCATGGCCAGCCCGCCATCCCCAGACCGAGGCCAGAACAAGGACCCTGGATTGAGCAGCCAAGTCCCATCGGCCAGACGCCGCCAATCGCGAATGTGGGTGTGCCCATAGCACACGATGTCCACGCCCGGAAAGCGCGCGGCCACGGCCGTGCCGACCTGGGAGCGCGGCCCCCATCCATGGGCCATACCCAGGCGGAATCCGCCCAGGTCCAATTCGCGCAGGGCGGGCAAGGCGCCGCGCAAGGGCGGCAGATCGCAGTTGCCCTGAACCGCGTACAAACGCGGGTGGCTGTTCAGATAGGCCCAGGTTTCCTCGCCCACGCAATCCCCGCAGTGCAGGAGCACGTCGGCCGCGCGGCAATACCGCTCCATGACGGCGTCAAGGGCCCGATCCGGGCGCTCCAGATGCGTGTCGGACATGACGGCGATGATCATGACGCCCTCCGGGCGGCGCGATGCGCCTTGACCACGAATTCGCATTCCAGGTTCATCATGCGCCCCGGCCCGGCCTGATCGGCATAGGAGGCCTGGAACGTGGTCAAAAAAGATGCGAGAAAGGCCTGGAATTCGGCGTTGCCCGTCAAGCGGGTCACGGCATACCCTCCAATCCGTCCGTCCTCCAGCACGTTCAGGCGAACCATCGCGTAGCCGGCCTCGGAGCAATACATGCGCTCCCACAGGCCGCGAATGGCCTGCTGGATGACGCGAGCGCGGTTCAAGTCATCTTCCTGGCGGGGAGCGGCGAGGCGCAGTTTTCGTTCGAGTGGGGCTTGGGCGGTGATCGCGAGCTGCATGGGCGGCAGGGGCTCTTCCTTGCGGGCGACGCGGTTCGCCTCGCGGAAAACCCGCTCCCGGTGGAAATTGAAGGCGTTCAGATCAAGCTCAAGGGGGTCGACTTGGTCATGGACCGGACCGAACAGAATGAACCAGACCGGCGCCGCGTGCGCCGCCAGGGACACGAGCACGCTGAGCAGCGCCCAGGACGCGCGGCGGCGGAACAACGTGGTCCGACTCATCTCAGGTCCGGGGCTTGCCATTCCCCTTGCGCCACCAGGAAGCATCGGGCCGGACAAACCACCAGTCGGACTGGTCCGTGCTCTGGATGGCCAGGGCCAGCTCGCGAGCAATGTCCGTTTTCAGCCGAGGCAGCGCGTGCGCGAGCCATTTGGCCGCGTACGGGTTGCCCAGGTCCAGCTCTTCCTTCAGGTTGGCGATGAAGTCGAGCTGATCCGCGTCCTGGGCCAGCCGCGCCTCCAGGGTTTCCCCGCCTTCCAGCTCATGCCACATGCCCACGGCTTCGGCCGCGAGGCCCGTGCCTTCCAGGGCGTGCTCCAGGGCCAGTTCAGGATTGGACGTATTGTAGATGCGGTTGACGTAGTTGAAATCGCCGACACGGGCCTCGTGCACGTCGTGGAACAGGCACAGGAACACGGTCCGGGCCACGTCCGCCCCGGCCTTGCTGGCCAGGACATAGCCGATCATGGCCGTGCGGAAGGAGTGCTCGGCCACGTTTTCCGCGCCGGAGCCCAAAAACTGGTATCCGGTGCGGGGAGTCTTGCGCAGCATGCCCAACTCAAAAACAAAATCGGCCAGACGCTTCCAGGTTTGATCGGCCATGGTCTGGGCTTCAGGTTCGGTATTCAGCATTGATCTTGATATACTCCTCGGTGAAATCGGACGCGAGCAGCATGGTCTCGGCCTCGCCCGCGCCAAGCTCGACGTCGATGTCGACGCTGTCCCGGCGCAGGGCCGAGGCCAGCAAACTGTCCCAATCGGCCTTGACCGGCGTGCCCTGCTCGAAAATAGTCATGCCGGCGATGCGCACGACCACGTCTTCCGGCGCGAACGAGGCCCCGCTACGGCCCAGGGCGGCCACGATCCGGCCCCAGTTCGGGTCCCGGCCATAAAGGGCGGTCTTGACCAGGGGGGAATTACCCACGGCCCGGGCGGCCAGTTCGGCGTCGGCCCGGCTCGCGGCTCCGCCGACCCGCACGCGCATGACCTTGGTGCCGCCCTCGGCGTCCTGCACGATCTTGTAGGCCAGGTCCTGGCAGACTTCCAGCAGGGCGTCCTCCAGCGCGGCCAAATCCTCGGGCCCGGCCTGGGCTCCCAAGCCATTGGCCAGAGCGAACACGCAGTCGTTGGTGCTCGTGTCGCCATCCACGGTGATGGCGTTGAAACTCTTCTCCACGCACCGGCTCAGA
This sequence comes from uncultured Desulfovibrionaceae bacterium, assembly GCA_964384665.1. Taxonomy (GTDB): domain Bacteria; phylum Desulfobacterota; class Desulfovibrionia; order Desulfovibrionales; family Desulfomicrobiaceae; genus Desulfomicrobium. The sequence goes on from CAYLNA010000048.1 coordinate 8,526, forward strand.
GCCTGCGCCCACCACGCCCGGTCCACGCCCGCGTCGCAGAGGATGAAGCCGAGCATGGTCGCCATGTTCGGACAGATCATCCCCGCGCCCTTGCAGAATCCGGCCAGACGCACCGTCCCCCGGCTCAGGGCCACGTCCCGGCCGGCCATCTTCGGGAAGGTGTCCGTGGTCATGATGGCGCGAGCCATGTCCACCAGGCCGACAGTTCCCAAATTGGCCGCGATGCGGGCGCTGCCCTCGCGCCAGAGTGACATGCGCAACTGGTCGCCGATGACGCCCGTGGACGCGGGCAGGATCTCGTTTGGTTCCAGACCCAGCGGCGCGAACAGGCCCAAGGTGGCGCGGCAGTTGTCGAGTCCTTCCTGGCCGGTGCAGGCATTGGCCTGGCCGGAATTGACGACGATGGCGCGGATGCCGCGCGGATTGCCCTCCAGGATCTCCCGGGCGACCACCACGGGCGCGGCCTGGAATTTGTTGGTGGTGAAAACGCCGGCGGCGACGGCCGGCGCATCGCTGACCACAAGACCCAGGTCATAACGATCCGGACGCTTGAACCCGCACTTGGCGGTGGAAAACCGATACCCTGCTGGAACGGAAATCATGGAGCCTCCACGAGGATGAAAATATGCGCCACGCCCAAGGCGTTCGGCGCGGTCAATGGCCGGATGGATCGGCCTTGGTCCGGGGCTTTTGGCGGCAGCCGCCGCCCCGCATCAGGTCGGTCAGGGTGATAGTGTCCAACTCCCGCAGCATGGCGTCCGTGGCCCGCTTCCAGGCCGTCCGGGTCGGGCATTGGTCGGACTTGGCGCAGGTTTCCGGAGCGCTCAGGCAGACCGACAATTCCGCCGTTCCTTCCATGATGCGCACGATGTCGCCCAGGGAAATGGCGTCGGTGGGTCGGCCAAGCTGGTGTCCGCCGGCGGCTCCCCGCTTGCTGATGACCAATCCGGCATGCTTGAGGGGTTTGATGATCTGCTCTATGAACGGAACCGTGACCCCGGTGCGCTCGGCGATATCGACCACGCGTTGTGGAGCGCTGTCGCCGCACACGGCCAAATCGAGCAGAATCCTGGACGCATATCGGGTTTTTGCTGAAAGTTTCATATATTTTTCAAACGGTTGCTTTTTGGGTAAGAAAGGCTAGCCGCAAACAGTCCACGCGTCAAGAAAGCCACGTCGGATCACGCGCCCACGCCAGGCGCGTCAACCTTTTTGGAGCGGCGTCGCGGCGCGCCGCCGCCCGCGAAAAACCGCTCCCGTCACCAGCAGGACCCATGAAACACGTCCACGATATCGCGCTCAAAAACCACAGCACCTACCGCATCGGCGGCACGGCCAAGGACATGTATTTTCCCGAAAGCCTGGAGGAAATGGTCGAAATCGTGCGCGCTCACCGCGCCCGGAACCAAGCCTTCTGGATTCACGGCGGCGGAGCCAACACCCTGTTCCCGGACGGCGAGATCCGACTGCCCATCATCTCCACCAGCGCCATGACCGCCACCCGTCGCCACGGCGCGACGCTCTTCGCCGAAGCCGGCAAGGTCATGGATGCCTGGGTGCTGGAAGCCCTGCGCCTGGGTCTGGGCGGGGTCGAATGCCTGTCCGGCATTCCCGGCACCCTGGGCGGGGCGCTGTACATGAACGCCGGGGCCTATGGACATGAAATTTCCGACCACGTGATCAGCGTGACCGTCCTGACCACGGCCAACGAGGTGATCGAACTGCCCAAGGCCGAATGCGGCTTCGGCTACCGTCAGGCCTCTGCCCTGCGCGAAACCGTCATCCTGGCCGCGACCTGGACCCTGCCCGAGACCGATCCCGCGCCCCTGCTGGCCGCGCGCAAGGACATCCTGGCCAAGCGCAAGGAAAAGCAGCCCCTGGAATTTCCGTCGGCCGGCAGCGTGTTCAAGCGCCCCTCGGGAGCCTACGCCTCCCAACTCATCGACCGGGCCGGACTCAAGGGCGCGCGCGTCGGCGGGGCCCAGGTCTCGGAAAAACACGCCGGCTTCATCGTCAATGTCGGAGACGCCACCTGCCAGGACGTGCTGGACTTGGTCGAACTCTGCCGCGCGACCGTGCGCGAACGTTTTGGTCACGAACTTGAACTCGAACAGCGCCTCTGTCCCCCATGCCCAGATCACTCCTAACCCCGGAGGTTCGATGTCCACGGCCATGAAATCAGATATCGCCATCGCCCAGGAAGCGCGGATGCTGCATATCCGCGACGTCGCGGCCCGTCTTGGCGTAAGCGACGACGCCCTCGAACCCTACGGCAACCACAAGGCCAAGCTGCCCCTGGCCCTGGCCGAAAAGGACCAGTGCAAATACGGCAAGCTCATCCTCGTTTCGGCCATCACGCCGACTCCGGCCGGCGAGGGCAAGACGACCGTGTCCATCGGCCTGGCCGACGGATTGAACCGCATCGGCAAGAAAGCCATGGTCGTGCTGCGCGAACCGTCCCTGGGCCCGGTCTTCGGCATCAAGGGCGGGGCCACGGGCGGCGGCCATGCCCAACTCCTGCCCATGGAGGACATCAACCTCCATTTCACGGGCGATTTTGCGGCCATCGAGAAGGCCAACAACCTCCTGGCCGCCCTCATCGACAACAATCTGCAAAGCAAGGGACGCTCCCTGAACCTGGACAGCCGCACCGTGGCCTGGAAGCGGGTCATGGACATGAACGACCGCTCGCTGCGGCGCCTGATTTGCGGCCTGGGCGGCCTGGCCAGCGGCGTGCCGCGCGAGACGGGGTTCGACATCACGGCGGCCTCGGAGATCATGGCCATCCTCTGTCTGGCCGACGATCTGCCGGACCTGAAACGCCGTCTGGGCGATATTTTCATCGGCTTCACCCCAAACCGCGAACCCATCCACGCCCGCGACCTCAGCGCCCAGGGAGCCATGGCCGCCCTGCTCAAGGACGCCATCAAGCCCAACCTGATCCAGTCCCTGGAAGGCAACCCGGCCATCATGCACGGCGGCCCCTTCGCCAACATCGCCCAGGGCACGAACACGGTCATCGCCACGCGCACCGGCCTTTGCCTGGCCGACTACGTGGTCACGGAGGCCGGCTTCGGCTTCGATCTGGGCGGCGAGAAATTCCTGGACATCAAATGCCAATCGGCCGGACTCGACCCGTGCGCGGTGGTTCTCGTGGCCACGGTGCGGGCGCTGAAATACCACGGCGGCGTGGAACTGCCGCACCTGGCCGTGCCCAACGTCCGCGCCCTGGTCCGGGGCCTGGAAAACCTGAGCAAGCAGATCGAGAACGTGCGCCTCTTCGACCTCACCCCCATCGTGGCCATCAACCGCTTCGAGACGGACACGGACGAGGAGCACCAGGCCATCGTCGATCACTGTCAGTTCATGGGCGTGCAGGCGGCGATCATGGACGCCTGGGCGCATGGCGGGGCCGG
>CAYLNA010000049.1:0-11876 GCA_964384665.1 uncultured Desulfovibrionaceae bacterium
CGAGGACCCGCCCATGACCCGCTCCATCCTGACTCTGCTCTTCTGCCTCCTGCTGACCCCGGCCATGGCCGCCAAGGACGCCATGGTCACCTACCCGCTGTTCACCGTCCTGGACGGCTTCACCCAGAAAAGCGGCAAAACCGAAAAATTCGCGGCCCACGCCTTCAAAACCGGCCCAAGCAAGGCGGACGACGTCACCGTCGAGGGACGGTATTACGATCTGCGCTACACCCTGAACAAGGGCGCCGAGGCTCCGGGCAAGCTCCATGTCGTGCGCAATTTCGGCGCGGCCGTGAAGCAGGCTGGCGGCGAGATCCTCTTTGAAAAGGACGACAACGCCGTCTACCGTCTGCGCCAGAGTGACAAGGAAATCTGGGTGGGCTTGCGCTGCGCGGCCAACGGCGGCTGGTATTATCTGGATGTCATCGAAAAAGCGGCCATGACCCAGGAAGTCAAGGTCAATCCGGTCCTCGACGCCCTGGACGCCACGGGCAAGGCCGTGGTCTACATCACCTTCGACACGGGCAGCGCCGCCATCAAGCCCGAGTCGGCCCCAATCATCGCCGACATCCAGGACATGCTCGCCAAGCGGCCGGAGCTGCGCATTTCCATCGAAGGCCACACCGACGACACCGGCACGGCCGAGGGCAATCTGAAACTCTCCGAGGACCGCGCCACGGCCGTCAAGAAACGCCTGGTGGAGCTGGGCGTCGCGGCCGAGCGCATGACCGCCGTCGGACGCGGCCAGACCCAGCCCATCGCCGACAACGCCACCACAAACGGCAAGGCCAAGAACCGCCGGGTGGAGCTGATCAAGGTCAACGGCTAGACCGCGCGCTCGCGACCTGGACGGCGGTCCGACTCCGCGCCGCGAGCATTTCTTTCCATCCGCCCACGGAGGTCCCATGAACGAACATCCCGACCACGTCACCCTGACCACTCCGGACTGGTTCCGCCAGCGCGTCGCCGCCCTCCCGGAATTCGTCCCCGCGCCCGAGGACCGCATGCGCCTGGTCCTGGAATTCGCCCGAACCAATGTCGAGCACGACACCGGCGGCCCCTTCGCGGCCGGGGTTTTCGAACGGAGCACCGGCCGCCTCGTGGCCATGGGCGTGAACCGCGTCGCGCCCACCAGGTGCTCCAGCGCCCACGCCGAGGTCATGGCCCTGTCCCTGGCTCAAAAACGCCTCGAAACCTATGACCTGGGCGGCCAGGAATTCCCGCTCCACGAATTGATGGTCAACTGGCGGCCCTGCGCCATGTGCTTCGGAGCCGTGCTCTGGTCCGGCATCCGCCACCTGGCCATCGCCGGCAGCGGCCCGGAGCTGGAGGAACTGACCGGTTTCGACGAAGGTCCCATTCATCCAGACTGGAAAAACGAACTGCTCAAACGGGGAGTCAGCGTGGAGGAAGGCATGCTGCGCGCCGAGGCTCTGGAACTGTTCCGCTGGTTCCGGGACAGCGGCCGCCTCGTCTACAACGCCCGCCAGGGCTGATCCGAGGCGCGGCCGCCCCGCCACTCCGCCCGGCCCGCCCGCGTCAGCGCCCGCCACGAGGCGACGGAAGCGCCGGCCTGGGCGGCCCAATCGGGGACCATCCATTCCTGCCGCGCGCCAAAGGCCGTCCACGGGCATGGCCCACCCGCGCGGCTTCCAAGAGCACGCTCAATCCGCCGCGCTTTCATCCTCCCAGGGCCGCGCCAAGGCCGCGCGCTCCTCGTCGAAATCGGCGAATTCCAGGGCCGTGAGCCGGAACTGCTCCTGGATGGCCATGAACGCGTCGACAATGTCGGGGTCGAAATGCGCGCCCCGGCCCTCGCGGATGATGCGCACGGCCTGGGCATGAGAAAAGGGCCGCTTGTAGACCCGGCGGCTGATCAACGCGTCGTAGACATCGGCCACGGCCATGAGCCGCGCGGACAAGGGAATGTCCTCCCCGGCCAGCTCCTGGGGATACCCGGAGCCGTCCCATTTTTCATGGTGACCATACGCGATCTCGCGGGCATGCCGCAAAAACGAATTCCCGCCCAGCTTCTCCTCGGCCTTGGCCAGGCTGTCTCGACCATGGTCAACGTGCCGGCGCATCACCGCGAATTCCTCGGCGTCGAGGGCTCCGGGCTTGAGCAAGATGGCGTCGGGCACGCCGACCTTGCCCACGTCATGCAGGGGCGCCGAGAGGTAGAGCAATTCGATGGTCTTGTCGTCCAGCACCGGCGCGAAGCGCGGCAGGCTTCGCAGCCGTTCCGCCAACAAACGGACATAATGCTGGGTGCGCTTGATGTGCCCGCCCGTTTCGGGATCGCGACACTCGGCCAGGGTGGCCAGGCACTCGATGGTCACTTCCTTGGTCAGGGCCAATTCCCGCGTGCGCTCCCGGACCAGTTGGTCCAGATGGTCGCGGTGCAGTTTCAGTTCCAGCTGGTTGCGGACCCGGGCCTTGACCAGGCCGGGACGGAACGGCTTGGTGATGTAATCCACCGCGCCCAGAGCCAGGCCGCGCGCCTCGTCCTCCTCCTCGGTCAGGGCGGTGATGAAGATGACCGGAATCGCGGCCGTGCGCACGTCCTGCTTCAGCCGGGCGCAAACCTCGTACCCGTCGATGCCCGGCATCATCACGTCCAGCAGGATAAGATCCGGGCGCGGCGAGCCCTGGGCCAGGCTCAGGGCCTTTTCCCCGTTCTTGGCGGCCAGGATGGCGTAGTCGCCCTTGAGGGTTTCCATGAGAATCTGGATGTTCTCCGCCGTGTCGTCCACAATGAGAATCGTACTTCGAGACATAGCACCTCCTGGCCGTCACGCGGAGCGCAGGGCCAGCTCAAGTTCGCGCGCGGCGGCCTTGGCCTCGTCCGTCTCGAACTCGTCGAGCAGATGGGCAATGCGCGCGGCCGCCGTTTCGTGCGCGCCGCCACGGGCCAGGTCCGTCAATTCTCCGGCCTTGGCCATGGCCTCGGGCAGATTGACCTCCATCAGGTTCAGAATCTCCGCGAGCAGACCGGCGGCGCGGTCCAGGGCCAGGACCGGGGCCGGAGCAGCCGAGGACTCGGGTGGTTTGCCGCCCGTAAGAACCGCAATGGACTCCACCACCGTGGACAGGGCCGCGTCCAGATCGTTCCAGGGCAAGGCGGCCGCATCTCCGACGCGCAGGGCCTGCTCCATCCCGGCCGCGATCCGCGCCACGTCCTCGGCGCCCAGATTGGCGGCCACGCCTTTCAAGGTATGGGCGAGACGGACGGCTTCCTCCATCCCTCCCGCGTTCAGGGCGGACCGAATGGCGGCGGGCATGGCCGCGTACTTTTCCCGGAACTGACCGAGCAGCTTCCGGTACAATTTGCGGTTTCCCCCGACCTTGGCCAGTCCAGACCGGATATTCAAGCCAGGGGCCTCCCGCTGGCTCAACTCGTCCTCGTCCGCCAAGCCAAGGCCATGGCGCACCAGGGCCGAGGGCCGGTTTTCGGGCGCGGCCCGCGTTCCCGGCTTGATCCATTCGACCAGCACGCGCAGCAGTTCGTCCGGGTCAATGGGCTTGGTCAGGTGGGCGTTCATGCCCGCCTCCAGACTCTTCTCCCGATCTCCGGCCATGGCGTGGGCGGTCATGGCCACGATGGGCAAATCGCCACTCCCCGGCCTGTCCAGGGCGCGAATGGCCCGCGTCGCCGCCAGGCCGTCCATGACCGGCATCTGGATATCCATGAGCACCAGGTCATACTCGGCTTCGGCCGCGATCCGCACCGCCTCCTCCCCGTCGCCGGCCACGTCCACGTACATTCCGGCCGATTCGAGCAATTCGACCGCGATCTGCTGGTTGATCTCGTTGTCCTCGACCAGAAGGACGCGCGCGCCGCGGATGCCCTCCAATTCCTCGCTTTTCCGGGCGGCTCCGGCCTTCACGCGGAGTTTGTGTCGCGCGGGCTGCCCATAGACCTCCATGATGGTGTCGAACAGCACGGACGGATTGACCGGCTTGACCAGAAACGCGTCGATGCCCGCGTCCGCAGCCTGCCGCGCCACCTCCTCCCGGCCATAGACCGTGACCATGATCATCCGGGGCGTGGGACGAATCCGGGCGTCGGCGGCGATGCGGCGGGCGGTCTCGGCGCCGTTCAAGCCCGGCATCTTCCAGTCCAGAAGCACGAAATCCACCGGAGCCCCCTCGGCCGTGGCGCGGGCCAACATTTCCAGGGCCCGAGGTCCGTCGGCGGCCGTGGCGACCCGGAAGGTCATGTTCTCCAAGGTCGCGGAGAGGATGGTCCGGGCCGTGTCGTTGTCGTCAACGACCAGGGCGCGCAGGCCGCGCAGATCCACGGCCGGAACAAAGCCTTGCTCCCGGCTCGACGCGGTCACGCCCAGGCGGACGGTGAACATGAAGGAACTGCCCCGGCCCGGTTCGCTCTCGACCCAGATCCGCCCGCCCATCAGATCCACTAGGCGCTTGCAGATGGCCAGACCCAGACCCGTGCCGCCATACTTGCGGGTGGTGGACCCATTGGCCTGGGAAAACGACTGGAAAAGCCGCTCCGTCTGCTCTGCGGTCAGGCCGATGCCCGTGTCCGAAACCCTGAAGCGCAGGACGGCCGAGTCCGGCTCCAACCGTTCCGGAGCCACGGCGATGACCACCTCGCCCTGGTCCGTGAACTTCACGGCGTTGTTGACTAGGTTGAGCAGAATCTGGCCCAGGCGCAGCGGGTCGCCGATCAGGTCGTTGGGCGTGCCGGATTCGCGATGGAAAAGCAGTTCCAGGCCCTTTTCCTCGGCCTTGATGGCCATGACGTTGCCAAGGTTGTCGAGCACCTCGTCCAGACGGAAGGGAATGAGTTCCATGTCCAGCTTGCCGGCCTCGATCTTGGAAAAATCCAGGATGTCGTTGATGATCCCGAGCAGGCTGTGGGCCGCGCCCTGGATCTTGGCGACATAGTCGTGCTGCTTGGCCGTGAGTTCGGTCTGAAGGGTCAGGTGGGCCATGCCGATGATGGCGTTCATGGGGGTGCGGATCTCGTGGCTCATGCGGGCCAGAAAATCGCTCTTGGCCCTGGTCGCCTCCTCGGCTTTTTCCTGGGCCGCCTTAAGTTCCGAAATGTCCACGATGACCCCGATCATGCCGCCCCGCCGCCCGTCGGAAAGATCAAAGCTCGCCACCCAGTATAGCACATGACGGTCCCGGCCATCGACATAGGTGATGGGGAACTCGTGCCGACGCATCCCGCCCTCGGCCAAAAGCGTCGTGTCTTCCGCCTGGTAGCGCTCGCGCGCGTCCTGGGGCAAATAGTCCAGATCGAGCACGGTCTTGCCGGCCATGTACTCCCGCGTCGTCCCGAATGCTTCCTCATAGGACCGGTTGCAGCCCACGAATCGAGCGGATTGGTCCTTGATGAAAATCGGGTTGGGAATGGTGTCGATCAGGGCGGCCTGGAACATGAGCTGATCCCGCACGGCCTGCTCGGCCGACCGCCGGGCCGTGATGTCGTCGACGACCCAGATCACGCCAGCCTTCAGATCCGGCGGCTGGGCCGTGTCCATGGCCTTGCCCGACAGGGAGCACCAGACCGTGCTTCCGTCCTTGCGCCGCAACTCGCATTCCGTCCGGACCTGCCCGCCCTCGCGCAAGCGGTTGAAATGCTCGCGGCCGAAGGATTCGTAACGCTCCCGGCTGGGATGCAGGGCGACGACGCTCATCCCGGCCAGATCCTTGGGCGAGGCATAGCCGAGGACCTCGGCCAGGCGCGCGTTGCACCGGTAGACGCGCCGCCCTCCGCGCAGAAAAAGAATGCCGACCTGGGCGTTGTCGAAAATCAGCTGCAATTCGCCCCTGATGGCGCGCAAATGGTCCTCGATCCGCTTGCGTTCGGTGATTTCCGCCGCCAGCCTGCGGTTCCACCAGACGACCACGGCCAGAACGACGCCGCCCACTCCCACGACAAGCAGCACGATACGCCAGACCGCGCCCCAGTCCACCTCGGACTGCGTGCGTGCGTTGACCCAGCGGTCGGAAAAGGACTGTCGCGTTTCCTTGGGGATGGTCGTCAGCGCCTTGTCCAGGATGCCGACCAACTCCGGCCAGTCCTTGCGCACGCCCATGGCCAATTCATAGGCATAGGGAGTGGTCGCCGCCACCCGCAGCCCGCCGGTTTTCCCGGAGCGCAGAATATGGGTCACGGACCCTAGATTTCCGAAGGCGGCGTCCGCCTCCTCCCTGGCCACGGCCTCCAGGCACTCCGCCAAGGTGTTCCGGGCGACCAATCGGATGCCCGGAAAATCCGCCTCAAGGTATTCCTGGGACACGTGGCCTTCGACCACGGCCACGCGCTTGCCGCTCAAAGTTTCCAGCCCGGAAATGAAGGGGGCGTCATCGCGGCTGACCAGAATCATGGGCACGGACAAATAGGGGCGGGTGAAGAGCAGGCGCTCCGCGGTCTTGCGACTCGGCGACGCGCCGGGCAGCACGTCCACGCCGCCGGCGCCGACCTTGTCCAAGGCCTCGGCCCAAGGTAGGCCGGCCAGGGGCTTCATGTTCGTCTTCAAACGGGCGTTGATCCAAGCCACGTACTCGGAAACAACGCCCAAATATTCGCCCTGGGCGTCGAGGGCCTCGAAGGGCAACCAGGCCGGATCCACGCCGAGACGGATGTCGCCATGGGCGGCAAGCCAATCCCGCTCGGCCTGGGTCAGGACCAGTTCGGCTTGATAGTCGGACTCCTTGCCGACATAGAGGTCCTTGATGTGCTGGATTTCCTGTTCCGAGATGGTCGCCAGGCCCTTCTGCAGGATGTCGCGCAAGGGCGCGGCGTCCTTGCGCACGCCCATGGCCAGGGTCTGGGGCAACGCATCCAGATATCCGGCCAGCCGTACGCCCTGAATCATATAGCGGTTGACGAGATAGGCCGAGGTGACCTGCGCGCCGAGGTAGGCGTCGGCCTCGCCCGTGGCCACGGCCTTCAGGGCCTCGATGGACGAGGGCACGATCAGCAGCCGCGTGTCCGGACTTTTTTCCCGCAGCACGTCGACCAGATAAAAGCCGTCCTCCACGGCCACGACCTTGCCGGCCAGATCCTCCAGGGCGCGGATGTTTTGATTGGTCTGACCGACCCAGATCCCGATCAAGGACGTAAGAAACGGTTCGGTGAAGACAAAACGCTCGCGGCGCTCCGGCGTGGGCCCCATGCCCGGGGACACGTCCAGCTGTCCGGTCGCCAGTTGGGGCAACAAGGTTGGCCAGGCATCGACCACGAACTCGGCCCGCAACCCGACCCGCTGCGCCGCGAGGCGGAAAATATCGGCCGAAATGCCGACATAGCGTCCCGTGGCGTCCTGATACTCGAAGGGCGGCCAGTCCCGCGTGCCCGCCACCCGCACCACGGGATTGGCCGCGATCCAGGCCTGCTCCTCGGGGCTCAAGGTCACCCGCGCCACGTCTTCCGGCTCTCCGGCCCATTTCCGCAGGATGCCCTGCATCTCGGCCGGGCTCACGGAAGCCAAGGCCTTGTCCAGAATGGCCGCCAATTCCGGCCAATCCTTGCGCACGCCCACGGCCAACACCGAGTTCGTCCTGTCCAGTTTGCCCATGACCCGCAGATTCGTGAACAGCTGCCGCACCATGAGATAGGTGGCCACGGCCCTGTTGCCCGCATAGGCATCGGCCTCCCCCCGCGACACGGCGGCCAGGCAGGCTTCGGTGTCGGGATATTCGACGACGGTTATGCCGGGATAGGTCTCGCGGAAATACGTGACGTTGTAAAAACCCTTCTCGATGGCCACGACCTTGTCGGACAGTTCGGCCTCGGTCGCGAAATACGGCCCGTCGGACCGGCCGACGATGACATGGGGAACAACTTGGTAGGGTTGGGTGAAGGCAAGAAAGGCCTCGCGCTCGGGCTTGGGGCTGACATCCAGCAGCGCGTCGAGCTTGGCGGATCGCACGGCCTCCAGATTGTCCTTGAACGGCGCGGCCGTGATCCGCGCCTCCAAACCGACGCGCTGGACGAGCAGGCGCAGGATGTCCACGCCAACGCCCACGGGCTCGTCCTGGGGCCCCTTGAAATCCAGTGGGGGCCATGCGTCCATGACGCCCACGGAGATGCTCGGATGAGCCGCGATCCAGGCCCGCTCGGCCGGAGTCAGGACCACCTGGCCGGTCAGGGCGGCCGTTTGGCGGGATTCGAAATAGCGGTCCTCGGCATCCACGAGCCACCGCCGTTCCGCCGCCGCCAGGAGGTCCAACGGCAGGTTCGCGAAGCCCCGGTCGATCAGGGTCAAAATGTCGTGACGACCCTTGACCACGGCCGCCCGGATCTCGCTTTTGAGGACGGGCCGCTCGCCGGCCGTCATGGCCCCGCGCACCCCAAAACGGGCCGCCGCCTGGTCCACGGCCGCGCTCTCGCCGAGCACGGCGTCGACCTCGCGCCGGAACAAGGCGCGCACCATGTCCTCGGCCGACGAATATGGTATCGGGGAAATTTCCGGGTGATTGGCCCGCAGATACTTTTCCTGACGGGACGAAGAAAGCACGGCCACGCGACGACCCGCCAGGGCGTGCGGATCCGGAGACGGCCCGGCCTCGGCGCGGACATGGAGGGCGGAATGGAGCACGCCGAGGGGAGCCGAAAACTCCAGATAGGCCGCGCCCTCGGCATCCGCCGCGAGGCTGGTCAGAATGTCCGCCGCGCCGTTCTTGACCAGAAGCGCGCCCTGATTCCCCGGGCTGGACACGAATTCGACCGGCACGCGCGCGGCTTCGGACCACATGGTCCACAGGTCAACCAAAAGGCCGTACGGCTTCCCATCCGGTCCACGAACCGCTAAGGGCGGATACGCATCGTCCAGGGAGACGCGCAACGGCGTATCGGGCACGAAGGGATCGGCGGACACGAAAACGGGTCCGCGCAATAAAAACGCCGCGAAAAGCGCGAGGAACGCGACAAGCCGGCTGCTTCTGAACATGCATTCTCCTCCTGGACCTTGTCGGCCCTCTTGGGATCAGCGTGATCATAAACAGGACGGAGCCTGATACTGCAAGAAAAATATGGGAAAATACGAAAAGGGGGCGGGCCGTTCGCTCCGCTTGAACCACGCCATGAAAAAGGACAGGGCTGGGAGGATGCCAACCCCCAACCCTGCCCCAGTGACTGGCATCAGATGCGCCACGGCAAACGTGATGGCTCGGACGGCGATGTTCAGTTCAGTCCCGATCGTGGTCGAATACTTCAACCATGGGTTGCCCTAGAACACCTCCATGCCGCTGCCGCGCCATGTGTCGTCGAACCTGCTTTCTTCCAGAAAATCATCGTCCCGCATGGTCGCGTTCAGTTCCTCGCGCGAAGCGCCGACTTTCCAGTCCACCTCTTCCAAGGAAACCAAACTCAAATCATCGATCCACATGCGTCCCCCGATTTCCCGGCGTCTTGCCGTGGCAGTGGAAAAAAAACGCGCCGGGGAGATCCCCGGCGCGGGGAGTCATTACAGAGCGGCCTCGTAGATGGCGGCCACGTCGGCGTCTTTCAGTTTGCGGGGGTTGGTCAGACCGCAAGCATCCTTCTGGGCGTTGCCCGTCATGATGGCGATGTCTTCCTTCTTCACGTCCTTGCCGTACTTCTTGCCAAGGGCGATCAGGCCATCCGGGATTCCTACATCGGTGGACAGCTGCTTGATGGCGTCGAGGCATTTTTCGGCGGCGGCGCGAACGGACAGGCCTTCCACGTTTTCGCCCAGGAACTTGGCCATATCAACGAAGCGTTCCAGCTTGGCGTTCATATTGGCTCGTTCGACATGGGGCAGCAGAATGGCGTTGCATTCGCCATGCGGCAGATCGTAGAAACCGCCCAGCTGGTGAGCCATGGCGTGAACGTGACCAAGGCTGGCGTTGTTGAACGCCATGCCGGCCAGGAACTGAGCGAAGCACATGCCTTCGCGGGCTTCAATGTCGGAACCGTTGGCGACGGCCTTGCGCAGGTACTTGGCGATCAGTTCGATGGCCTTCTGGGCGCAGCAGTCGGTCATGGGGGTGGCGATGGTGGACACATAGGCTTCCACGGCGTGGGTCAGGGCGTCCATGCCGGTGGCGGCGGTCAGCGCCGGGGGCATGCCAACCATCAACATCGGATCGTCGATGGCGATGCCGGGAGTGACGCGCCAGTCAACGATGGCCATCTTCACGTGACGGGAAAGGTCCGTGATGATGCAGAAACGGGTCATTTCAGAAGCGGTGCCGGCGGTGGTGTTCACGGCCAGATACGGAGGCATGGGCTTGGTGGACTTGTCCACGCCTTCGAAGTCGTGGATCTTGCCGCCGTTGGCGACAACAAGGCCGATACCCTTGCCGCAGTCGTGGGAGGAACCGCCACCCAAGGAGATCAGGGAGTCGCAACCCTTGGACTTGTATACGTCCACGCCGTCGTGCACGTTCTTGTCCGTGGGGTTCGGGATGGTGTCATCGTAAACTTCATACTTCATGCCGGCGGCATCAAGCAGGTCGGTGATCTGCTTGGTCACGCCGCATCCCGTGATACCCTTGTCGGTCACGATCAGGGGCTTGGAACCACCAAGAGCCTTGATCTTGTCGGGGATCTGCTTGGAAGCACCGATACCGATCAGAGTAACGCTGGGGATGAAGAATCCGTACACCATTTCTTGAACAGCCATGATTGCACCTCACTAAGGTTTGTAGAAGCGTTTTTTGGACAATCAAAAAACAAGCACTACCCCTATGGCAAGAACGAGACCAAAACGAAAAAAAACTGACAATTTGTTTCAAAAAACATGTAACATGCTATTTTTCAAAGATATCACCAGAACCAACAGTCCCCCACGCCTCGCTCCCGGCCATCCTCGCGTCCAGGATCGGCCCGCTCTGTATCACTTTGATCCTCTCTTTCCAAAACCCCATGACGCAGTTTGACACATGTCGCTTTTCCTGACCAGAATGGCCTTTGCCAGATACCTCCGACTTGTATACAAACGCTACAACAAACCACTTTATCATTATTAAATTCAGACAATTACAAACAAAAGACAGGAGTTTCCCCAAAAAATCCCGGACGCGGACACGTTCTTGCACAAGAAAACGCAGATCCATCCCCAGCGGACGAACTCGCCCCCCATGACGCAACCTAGGACACATCATATGGACATCCGCAAATTTTCCCTCCCGGAAATCATCTTCGGCCATGGCAGCATGAAGTACACGGGCTCCTACGCCTTGCAGCTCGGCGCGAAGAAGGTCTTCGTGGTCAGTGATCCCGGCCTGGAGCGCACGGGCTGGGTCGGCAAGCTGCTGGACGTCCTGGAGGCCAGCTCCCTGAAATGGGCCTATTACTCCAATGTCAGCTCCAACCCCCGCGACTATGAAGTCCACCAGGGCGCGGAACTCTATTTGCGCGAGAACGCCGACGTGGTCATCGCCCTGGGCGGGGGCAGCCCCCTGGACATGGGCAAGGGCGTGGCCACGGTAGTCTCCAACGGCGGCGTGATCCAGGACTACGAGGGCGCGAACCTGATCACCAATCCCCTGCCGCCGATGATCTTTCTCCCCTCCACGGCGGGCAGCGGCTCGGATATTTCCCAGTTCGCGATCATCACGGACGTCAAGCGCCAGGTCAAAATGTCCCTCATCAGCCGCAGCCTGACGCCCAACGTGTCCATCGTCGATCCCGACATGCTGAGCACGGCCAACGACGATCTGATCGTGTCCTCGGCCGTGGACGCCCTGTCCCATGCCATCGAGTCCTATGTGTCCCTCATCGCTCACACCCTGACCGAGACCCAGGCCCTCAAGGCCATCCAGCTCATCCTGAAAAATCTCACGCCGGCCCTGAAATACCGGGGCCCCTTGGCCATGGAAAACCTGTCCATCGCGGCCACGGCCGCCGGCATGAGCTTCGGCAACGCCAG
>CAYLNA010000050.1:0-11771 GCA_964384665.1 uncultured Desulfovibrionaceae bacterium
CATGATCCATGCGTTACTCCGGATTGAGGGGCGAAATGTTGGTTTCGGGATAGGCCTCGGCATAGACCAGCACGGGCTCGCCCAGGACTTCCTGGGCCCGGACGCGGGCATAGGCCTCGATGTCGGCTTGCAGTTGCAGGAATTGCTTGCAGAGCTGGCGACCGACCGGAGTCAGCTCATAGCGCTGCCCCTTGCCCTTGACCTTCTGCACCAGGGGCTTGCCGATGGTCTCCTCCGCCGCCTTGAGCTTGCCCCAGGCCGCGCGGTAGGACATTTTCATTTCCGTGGCCGCCTGGCGGAGAGAGCCGTATTGCTCGATCTTGTCGAGCAGCATGGCCCGCCCGATGCCCAGGAAAATCTGCTCGTTGCGCTCGAACCAGACATGCAGGCGCAGGATCAAGGCGTCCGCGTTCGTGGACTCGGTCATGGATGCCTCCTCGCCGGATGGAACCGACGTGATGTAAAAACGGACATGATGCTAAAAAAAACATCGTGACAAAACAAGCATTGTTCCGTGGACGCGAACAAGCTAGGACAAGCGCCGGCCATACCCGCCGCGAATCTTCAACGGAGGATCACCATGCTTCCCGCCGAAAAAGCCCGGACCCTGCTCGCCAAACGCATCGCCGCCTGCCGCGCCAAGGGCGCTCTGCCCGCCGAACTCCTGAACATGGTCGGCAACGTCTATGCCCTGCAGCTCGACGCGCGCGACCAAGCCCAGGTCACCTTGCCCGAGGCCCTGCCCGACCCCATCCAACGCGGCCAGGGCGCGCCCTTGGTGGAACGGAGCACTTTCCCTTTTGACCGCGCGCAGACCCTGGAGCTTTTTCCCAAGCTGATGGACCTCGTTTCAGCCGCCACGCCGGCCCTGGCCGAGGCCCAGGTGGTCATCGCCGCCGCCATGAAAGATGTGAGCCTCGATCTGGATCAGGCCATGCAGGCCCACCTGCGCGGCGACGAGGGATTTTTCGCGTCCTGGGCCAGCCGCACCCCGACCGCGCCGCGCATTCTGCCCATGCTGGTCCAGGCCGCCATGACCCCTTCCATCGAGCGGGCGGCGGAGCTGCTCACCGCAGTCCTCGATCAGAACGCGACCTGGCCCCATGGCCATTGTCCGGTCTGCGGCAGTCTGCCCATCCTGTCCGATCTGCGGGAAAAGGAAGGATTTCGCTTCCACGTCTGCGGATTCTGCCACGCCGAATACCGCGCCACCCGCCTGCAGTGCCCATATTGCCTGGAAACGGACACGGCCAAGCTGGAATACTACGACACCCCGGAAGAACCGGGCTTCCGGGTCAACGCCTGCACGACCTGCAATATGTACATCAAGGTCACGGATTTCCGGGGCATGGACCGCCGGAGCCTGCCGCTGATCGACGATCTGGAATCCCTGGGCCTGGACTTCCTGGCCCGGGACAAGAAACTGAAGCGGCCGATTCTTTCGGCCTGGGGGTTCTAGCCGCCATGATCGGCGTGGTGCTCGCGGGAGGAAAATCATCCCGCCTGGGGCAGGACAAGACCGCTGTTGTGCATCAGGGAGAAACGCTGCTGGCGCGCTCGGCCCGATTGCTGGAAGCGTGCTGCGAGCAGGTCTTCGTGTCCTGCCGCGACCCGCGCATCGCGCCGCCGGGTCTGGCCGTGCTCGAGGACGAAACCGAACGCGTCGGCCCCCTCGGCGGAATCACCACGGCCCTGCGCCGCCTGGGCGGACCGATCCTGGCCCTGGCCTGCGACCTGCCCTTCATGGAGCGCCGCTTCCTGGACGCCCTGCTCACGGCCCGGGACAATCGCCCCGCGCGTTGCGTCATGACCGCCTGGGAACAACGGGACACCGGTTTCATCGAAGCCTTGGTGGCCATCTACGAACCGGCCGCGCTGCCCCTGTTCGAGCAGGGCATCGCGGCCGGACATTTCAAGCTGAGCCGGCTCGTTCCCCCGTCCTTGCGCCATACCCTCGTCTATGGCCCCGAAGACAGTCGGTTCTTCTTCAATGTCAATTATCCCGGAGATCTCGGCCAGCTCGACAGATCGCGGCCTACTTCCGCCTGACGAAAAGAACCGACCCCACTCCGGGCACGTCCACGCGCAGGTCGCCGCCCTCCCGTCGTCCCTCCACCACCGCCCCTTCGCGGGCGTGAATGGTCAGGACCCCGGAACGCATGGTCCACAGAAAGGGCATGTGTTCGCCCCCGATCTCCCAACGGCCGTTGCCGTCGGGCTCGATGGTCATGCGCACATCGACCGGCCCGCTCATGCCCTGGTGCGAGGCCGCATAGTCCCCGCTGATCTCGGCGCTTCCGCCGCAGGCGCACAAAAACAGCACCATTAAAAACGTCATGATCCGTCTCACAGGCCAAGCTCCTCCGGTTCAAGGCTGAAAAGTCGGTCCAGATGCACCAGGCTGTCAAAGCAATAAACATGAACGCCCATGCCAAGCCAGCCCACGTCCCGCAGCACCGTCCACCAGGAAATGGCGTCGCCCACGCTCTGGAAACAGCCACAACCAATGGGCGTGTCCTGGAGCAGGGCCCAGACAATGGCCAGGATGAACATGACCAGCATGCCGCAAATCAGCACGCAGGCCGCGCGCACCCGCACCCCGGCCAGAAGAAAGAGGCCGCTGACCAGCTCCAGCCAGGGCATGAACACGGCCAGGGGATTGACCAGCCAATGCGGGACCAGCAGATAGGCGGCGATGTTGTCCGCGAATTCCGCCGGAAAGATGATTTTATGCAGACTGGCATAGATGAAGATCCCGGCCAGATAGACACGCAGGACCAGGGACAGGGCGGGATGGGTCAGAAAACGGATCACGGTCGAGATCATGGCCGGATTCCCTCCCGGATCAGCGCGTCCGCGTCGTCGACGATATAGACCAGTTCGTGATCGCGACTCAGGAACTTCCGGGCCACGATCGTGTCGTAGTGGCGGCTCACGCTGCGGCCATAGACGACGATGGGGCGCTCCGGATCCTCGGACGCCATTTGCATCATGTAGACCAGATCAAAAAGCTGGGCCGGGACATTGATGGCGCCCCCGGCGTGGCCACGCTCATAGAATTCCCGGGGCCGGGCATCGACCAGAATGGCGTCGCGGCCCGTCATCATGCCCTGGGCGTCGCGGGCCGAGATGACCGCCACGGCCGGGCCGGCCGGCTCGACCAGGGGCACGCCCCACGGGCTCTGCTGATTGAACGCAAGGCCCAGACCCAGGCTCAGGGCGATGATGAGCAAAAAATCCACCCACCGAATCCGGACCAAATCCTTGCTGCGGCGGTGGACGATGCCGGCGATGCGCCGCCCCGCCGCCTCCAGCACGCTGATATGATCCTTGGCCCGGGTCAGTTCGTCGATGGTCCGCCGCAGTTCGTCGTTCTGAACGGCCAGGTCGGCGTTCAGGGCCGTGATGGTGGCGAAGGAATCCGCGTTCTTGAGCAGGAGCACGGCCTGGGAAACGAAGACGTGCAGGGGTTCGTCGTCGCCGCCTTGGCTTGGGCCCAAGGGTGGCCCGAGCAGAAGGACCCCGTAGACCTGCTCCCGGATCATGAACAAGAAGGCGCGGTCCGGGGTGAGCCCGATGGGCAATTCAGACACGGCCGCCAGGGTTTCCACCGGCTCCACCTGCAAGGGTTGCAGATGCTTGCGCCGCGCTCCGGCCAAGCAGAGAAAAAACAGACGATCGACCTCGGCCGGGGTCAGATGGAACGGAGCATCGAGGCCCTTGGCGCTGCGCGTGATGGCCCCGCCCTCGCGGTCGTGGATCAGAAGCACGCCCTGGGTCCGCGAAAAATGGCCAAGCACGGTCAAGAGCAGACTGTCGGCCACGTCGGCCATGTTGGTCCGCGTGATCTCGCGCGCAAGTTCCCGCAAGGCGTCGAGATGAAAAATCTGCCGATCCATGGCCTCGTTGCGCTTTTCCAGCTCCGCGTTGAGCATTTCGATCCGGGTGGCGAAAAGGGCGAAGCGCAGGCTGGTCTGGAACAAAATGGCCAGGCCGGTCAGGAGTTGGCGATCGTTGTCGTCGTAGTCCCCCCCATGCAGGGCTTTTTCCAGACCCAGCACCCCGCGCCACTGGTCGTCCAAGGGACAGATGAGCAGAATTTCGCACTGCCGCGCCCACTCGGATCCAGGCAGGCAGGGCACGAAAAAGGGGACCTTTTGCCCCTCCACCATTTCCCGCAGATAGAGATTCAGGCTGTCGGCGGCGGCGCGTTTCGGGGCCTCGCTTGGCGGGCGGGCGATGAAGTGGAAGTCCTCGGGGCGTTCGCCGAAGATGGCAACGAAGCCGCCTCGGGCCCCCACGCCGCCCTGGGCGGACAAAAGGAAGGATTCCAGAATTTTATGCGGATGGCGCGCCCCGCTCAGATCGGCGGCCGTTTCCGCCAGAATCTGGAAATGGTAACGGGCGCGGTCCATGTCGGCCGCGCGCGCTGCGGGCTGGCCGGACTCGGGCGTCAATCCAGGAATCCCTTGATCTGCTGGTACAGACCGTCGATGTCCTCGATAACGCCCAGATGGGCGTACAGGATGGTTCCATCCGGACGACACACCATGGTATAGGGCGTCAGGGGGTCGCCAAGCAACTTGTGCGCGACGAAGTCAGGATCGCTGACCACAGGAAAGAGGTACTGCCCGGTGGCCACGAGCTTGCGCACTTCCTCGTCCGTGCCGCCGGCGGCCAGGCCGAGCATGGCCACCCGCCCCTTGAGCTTGCCCTTGTTCAGGCGGCCGTGCAGCGTCTTGAAGCCGGGAGACTGCTTCACGCAGAAGGGACAGTAGATGCCGATCACTTCCAGAAAAATCAGATCGGCCTGGAGATCGGCCAGGGCGAAGGTCCCCTTGCCCCGCACGCCAAGCTGTTCCTGGGCCGCCGGATCTTGCGGCGCGGCCAGGGTCAGGGTCGGAATCCGGTCCCCGACGGCCAGGGGCTCGCCCAGGGCCGGAGCGGCCAGGGCCAGAAAAACAACAAGACACAGCAGTTTGCACGCCGTCATGACGCCTCCTTGGCTTGGAACTCAGGCGCAGGCCTGATCCAGGGTATCGAAAATCCGCACCATGCGGGTCAGGCCGACAATGCCAAAAACCTTGCGGAAATTCTCGGACAACCCGGCCATGACCACCTCCACGCCGGTCTTTTCGCTCTCCAGCACGAGCTGGGTCAAAATGGCGATGCCCGCCCCGTTGACCGAGGTGTTGGCGTCGAAGTGGAGGACGATGCGGGGCAGGCGCGCGGCCAGGGCCTTGCCGCAGGCCTCGCGCAGATAGGGTTCGCTGTGGGAGCCGACATTGCCCTGGATGTGGATGACCAGGGCCTGGCCCTGCTCGCTGGTGGCGACCTCGTTCTGGCGGCTCTTGGCCAACTTCAGGCGCTCCCGGGCCCGGGACAGGCCCTGCTCCAGGCTTTGGCGCTGGATGGGCTTGTTGATGAAATCCGCCGCGTCCAGGTTCAGGGCCTGGATGGCCAGATCCATATCCCCGTGGCCGGTGATGACGATGACCTCGGTCGCCGGCGCGCGCTTCTTGATTTCCTGCAGGACCTCGATCCCGTCCATGCCGGGCATCTTGATGTCCGTCAGCACGATGTCCGGTTTTTCCCGGTCAAACACTTCCAGCCCTTCCTCGCCCGATTCCGCGGTGAGGATGTCGAATCCGTAGACATCCAGAAACAGCTTGAACATTTTCAGGGTGGGTTTCTCATCGTCGATCACGAGAATTTTTTCGTGCGTCATGCTCATGTCCTGGTTGGAGTGAAACAGGGGGGGCTCAATTATCGGCGGTGGGAAAACTCAAGATGAACGTTGTCCCCTCGCCCGGCTTACTGTCAATAGTGATGGTTCCGCCATAATCACGGACAATGCCGTAGGTGATGGCCAGCCCCAGGCCCATGCCCTTGCCCGTCTGCTTGGTGGTGAAAAACGGCTCGAAGATCTTGTTGCGCACGGAGTCCGGAATGCCGGGACCGTTGTCCGTGCAGGACGCGATGACCCGCCCGTCCTGCACGAAGGTCCGGACCAAAATGTCGCCCCACATGCCCAGTTCGGTTTCCATCTTTTCCTGGATGGCGTCGCGGGCGTTGTTGAGCAGGTTGAAGAAGACCTGCTGCAGGCGGTTGTTGTGGCCCTTGATGGGCGGCAGGTCCGAGGCCAACTCCAGGCGGATGTTGATGCGCTGGATCGAGAACTGGCGGCCGATGATGGACAGGACCCCGCGGATGGGCTCGTTCATGTCGACCCACTCCATGATCAGTCCGGATTTTTTGCCGAACGCCCGCAGATTGTTGATGATATCCGTGGCCCGGTCGACCTGCTGGCTGATTTCCGTGGCCATGTCCCGGATCTGGGCCTCGGTCACTTCCATGTTCTGTTCGATGAGCAGGTTCAGGTACTCGCTGCCCATCTTGATGGCATTGAGCGGCTGGTTGATCTCGTGGGCGATGCCGGCGCTCATCTCGCCCAGGGTCTTCATTTTCGCCGCCTGGACCAGTTGGGCGTCCTTTTCCATCATTTCCGTGATGTCGGTCACGGCCACGATGATGGCGTGGGCTCCGCTGTAGCTGATGGGACAGGCGTGCATGTTGACGTAAAAAGGCCGGTCGCCCTTCTTGTAGTGCAGAAGTTTTGGGTAATAGACGCAGCCGCTGGTCGTTCCGACGTCCTCGAGGGCGGTCAGGCATTCGCGGACCTGGTCGTGGCCGAGCTTGAGAAAAGACAGGCCCATCAATTCGCCCGAACTGTACTCATATAGCTCCTCGGCCCGCGGATTGGCGTCCAGGATCAGATCCGTGTTGCAATCGACGACAAAGATCGGGTCCGGCCCGGAATCGAACAGGGAGCGGTACTTCATCTCCGACTCCTGCAGTCGCTTGCGGTAGAGACGGATGGACCAGACCATGCTCATGAAGGAATCGGCCAGCTGGATGACCTCGTCGCCCTGCCGCTTGCGGTAGAACATGCAGGTCGAGCAGATCTGGCCGGTCTTGCCATCGGCGGCGCGGGATTTGCGCCCCTGCTCGTCGAAATGCCAGCACGGCATGTTCGTGTCCTTGTAGGCCGGACAATTGGTCACGGCCCAGTCCAGTCCCTCGCCCAGATCGATGTTGAAATCGAAATTGCCCTTGCTCAACTCGTCGGAAATATGGGTCAGGCGCGAGATGGGGCGGGTGATGTAGCGCGAAATACGATGGCTGACGTAAAAAATGATGACGATGACGGCCGAGATGAAGCCCAAAAACATGAAGCGCAGCTTGGCCACCAGATTGTCGATGTGCTCCTTGCTCAGGCCGACATGGACCGTGCCGATGCGGTACAAACCCTCGTTCATGGGCACGGCGATGTCGTAGGAGGTCTGGCCGCCATGCTCGACCAGACGCACGCTGTGCACGGCGCCTTCGGGCACGGGATTGGCCATGCTCAGCGGCATGGGAAAGGGCACGGTGAAGGTGTGCGAGAGCATTTGCCCGCCGCGATCCAGAACAAAGATGTAGTTGATCATGTGCTGCCGTTCGCGCAGGCGGGCCTCGTCGAAGATCAAGCTGAGCAGCTCCGGATAATTCTTGTCCAGCACGAACCCGCCGCCGCGCTCGGCGATGGAGTGGGCCACGGCCACGCCGCGCAGTTCCAGCTCCTTGGTCAGGCCGGAGATGAGAATCCAGCGGGCCAGCAGGGCGATGGTCACGCTGATAATGAGGATGACCGCCAGAATGGAGACGAAAATCTTGTTCTTGAGGGAAATGCGGGCATAGGGCTTCATTTTCATGGGCGGCCATCCTTGGCCGCGCCGACCGCCGCCCCGTCCGTCAGGCCGTTCCAGTCCTCCAGAAGCAGAAAACGTCCCTCGTGCAGACGGGTGAAATACACCTTGTCCATGCCCTGGTGATCCGTGGGGCCGAAGTTCAGGCGCACGTCGCTGCCCAGGGAGAAATCGGTCATGGACTCGATGGCCTCCAGGAAAGAGGCCCGGGACAGGTCGCGTCCGGCCCGGCGCAGTCCTTCCACCAGGACCTTGGCGTTGATGTAGCCCTCGAAGCCGACGAAATTGGGTTCCTCGCCCGGATAATATTTTTCCAGCAGCCGCGTGAACTCCTGGGCGCTCTCGGCCACGCTTCCGTCACGGCGCAGCGGCGGCGGCACCACCTGGGACATGATGACGTTGCTCCTGGAAGTGTCGGTCTGGAGCAGATTGCGGGACAGTTCCTTGGCTCCGACAAAGGACACCATGTAGAAAATCGGGGAATAGCCAGAGTCCAAGGATCTGCGGATGAAATTGGCGCAGGGGTCGGATGTGCCGATCATGAACACGGCCTCGGCCTGGGAGTTCTTGATCCGCTCCAGTCCTTCCTGGATGTCGTGCGCCCCGCGCACGAAGCTGCCCCGGGCCACGGGCTCCAGACCGAAACGCTTCAGCGCCAGCTCCGTGCCGGTCAGGCCGTCGAAGCCAAAAGCGTCATACTGATAAAAAACGGCGATGCGGCTCAGGCCCAGGTCCTTGACCATGTGCTCCACGGCGGCGTCCGTTTCCTGATAATACGAGGCCCGGACATTGATCAGATAGGGCGTGAACGGCTCGCGCAGGGCGTTGGCCCCGGTGAACATGCCCAACAGCGGGACCCGGGCCTCGTCCACCAGGGGCAGGATTTTGACCGTGGTCGGCGTGCCCACGTAGCAGAACAAGCCGAAAACCTGATCGTCGATCAAAAATTTCTGGGTGTTGTCCAGACATTTGGGCGGATCGTAGGAGTCGTCGCGGGTGATGAGCCTGATGGTCCGGCCGTGGACTCCGCCCTGATCGTTGACATGCATGAGATAGCTCATGGCCCCGCGCAAGGTTTCCTGGCCAAGATAGCCGGCGTGCCCCTGCAGGGCCAGGGATGAGCCAAAAACGACTTCCGTGTCCGTCACCCCGAGCTCGACCTGGGACACGGGGATCTGGACCTCGCTCTCCTCGCAGCCGACGGCGGACAGCAGCCAAAACAGCACCAGCCAGAAAATTTTTTCTCGACCCCGCACATGGACCTCTCTTGGATAAAAACGGGCTTCAATCGCGCGCGCCGCTGACCAGCCCCGTGGTTGCTTCAGATCTCCAAAGGCAATACTTTGTGCCAAAACATGAAAAACGCTTGATGATTGCCGTCGCATTATGCCTTTTTAGACATAGTTCAACCATGGCAAACTCTGTATAAACCATCTACGACCACAAAAGCAGGCTTGGCATATTACTCACACTCTTGCACTGGAATTTTTTGAAAATGGACTTTCAATCTTTCGAAAAAATTATAAAAAATGAAAATTCAGCAAAAAAATACATGCTGGGATTTTGCTGGAAAAACCATCAGCGAATCTGTCCCAAATGCTCGGCCCGAAAACTCTATGTCCTGCAGCAAGGCCGGCGGCGCTGTTCCCGGTGCGGCTACACCTTCCACGACTTCAGCCAGCGTTTCATCAACAACGGCAACCTGACCTGCCAACAGTGGCTGCGCCTGATCAAGCTCTTCGAACTGGAAGTGCCGACCGGGCGCATGGCCGAGCAGCTGAACATCTCCTACAACACGGCCTACAAGTCCGTGACCACCCTGCGCATGGCCATCCTGGCCCATTCCCTGGACGCGCGCCTCATCATCCGGTCCATCGAGGGCCTGGGCTTCGGCAAGTCCGGCAAATTCCACCTCGACATGAGTTCCAAGGGCGACACGCGCATGCCGGTTTTTGGCATCGTCGAGCGTGGCCCGCACGTTTTCGCCGATCTGATCCCCGAATTGGACGGGGACAGCATCATTCATTTCAAAATGAATTTCCATCTCAAAACCGCCAGCCTGGGGAAAATCATCTACACCGACCGCTTCAAGCAGTACGCGGCCCTGCTGGTCGGCGGCAGTCATCTGTCCTCGACCTACAACATCCGCCATGCCGACAAGGGGCTGTTCATCGATTCCTCCAAGGGCTTCTGGTCCTTTTCCAAGGACTGGTTCCGCCGCCTCAAGGGCATCTCGCCCCGCAACTTCCCCCTCTACATCAAGGAACTGGAATTCCGCTACAACCACAAGACCGAAGACATTTTCCCCCTCCTGGCCCAGTTCCTGTGCGCCCGTGTGCCTGACTTTGAGGATTAAGGGTTCCCTTGCCAAAAACTGAAATCCCCGGGCATGGATGGAAGCATGGATACCTCGGAAAACAAACCGCTCGCGTTCGCGCCGTCGGCGGCAAGCGCTGGAACCAGCCAGGGGGACTTCCCCCTGCCCTTTTCCGGCCTCGGATTCGATCTGAGCGCGGTCCTGGCCCCCGGCGTCACCCTGATCCGCGTGCAGCGGCCATCCCGGCGGATTCCGTTCCCGACGGTCCGCATTCCACATCCGGCCGGCGGACTGCTCATCGAGCGCCTAAGTCGGGAAATTCGTGGCAGATAACACCAGAACCATTGTCAGGAGGAACGACATGAAACTGGGAAGAAGAGAATTCGTCAAACTCACGGCCGCCGCCACCACGGTCACGGCCTTCGGAGGACTGGGCTTCAACCTGGCTCCGACCACGGCCCACGCGCAGCTCATGAACCTGCGCAAGGGCAAGGAAACCACCTCGGTTTGCTGCTACTGCTCCGTCGGCTGCGGACTCATCGTCACCACGGACGAAAAGACCAAGCGCGCCATCAACATCGAGGGCGATCCCGATCATCCCATCAACGAAGGCGCTCTCTGCGCCAAGGGCGCGGCCCACTTCCAGTTGGCCGAAAACCCCAAGCGCATCACCAAGGTCCAGTACCGCGCTCCCGGCAGCGACAAATGGGTCGAAAAATCCTGGGAATGGGCACTGGAAGAAATCGCCAAGCGCGTCAAGAAAGTGCGTGACGCGTCCTTCACCGAAAAGGACGCCAAGGGCATGATCGTCAACCGCACCGAAGGGCTGGCTTCCGTCGGCTCGGCGGCCATGGACAACGAAGAGTGCTGGGTCTACCAGGCCATGCTCCGCAGCCTGGGGTTGACCTACATCGAACATCAGGCCCGTATTTGACACAGCGCAACGGTAGCGGCTCTGGCAGAGTCGTTCGGACGCGGCGCGATGACCAATCACTGGATCGATTTCAAGAACAGTGATTGCATTTTGATCATGGGCAGCAACGCTGCCGAAAACCACCCAATTTCCTTCAAATGGGTCCTGAAGGCGCAGGAAAAAGGCGGAACCGTCATTCATGTCGATCCGCGCTACACCCGCACCTCGACCAAGGCCGATCTCTATGCGCCTCTTCGTTCGGGCAGCGACATCGCCTTCCTGGGCGGCCTCATCAAGTACATCGTGGACAACGATCTGATCCAAAAAGAATACGTTCTCCAGTACACCAACGCCTCCTTCATCGTGTCCAAGGATTTCGGCTTCAAGGATGGTCTCTTCACCGGCTTCGACGAGGCGACCCGCAAGTACGACAAAAAATCCTGGGCCTTCGAGATGGACGAGAACGGCGTGCCCAAGCGCGACATGACCCTGTCCGACCCACGCTGCGTCTATCAGATCATGAAGCAGCACTACGAGCGCTACAACGTGAAGACCGTCGTCTCGGTCACCGGCACCCCCGAGGCCAAATTGATGGAGGTCTACAAGACCTACGCCGCCACGGGCAAACCGGAAAAAGCCGGCACCATCCTCTACGCCATGGGCTGGACCCAGCACACGGTCGGCGTGCAGAACATCCGCGCCATGAGCATCATCCAGCTGCTCCTGGGCAACATGGGCGTGGCCGGCGGCGGCGTGAACGCCCTGCGCGGCGAGGCCAATGTCCAGGGCTCCA
>CAYLNA010000051.1:0-11474 GCA_964384665.1 uncultured Desulfovibrionaceae bacterium
CGGCGGCTCCGGCCATGCGCTCGATGGTCGCGACGAGCGGGCCGCTGCCGATGATATTGCCGATGCAGCCGCGCAGATGGCCGCCCTTTTTCAGGGTCACGAACGCGCCCAGCTCCGCGTCCAGGGTCGCGGATTCAAGATGCGGCTTTTCGCCGGGCAGGCCCAAATGATGGGCGATGACCCAGCGGATCAGATCCTTGCAGAAACGCTTTTCCTCGTCGGTCAGGGACAGATGAAACTCCTGCATGATGACCTCCTAACGATCAAAAGGCGGTTCCAAGGGCGGGTTGGTCCAAAACGGTCCGGAAAAGTCCCGGCCCGCGCCGTCCACGACGACCTGCCGCCCGTTCAGATGCACCCGGCCCTGGGCGATCCACTGCAGGGCCTGGGGATAGATACGGTGCTCCAGGTTCAGAATGCGCGCGCCAAGGGTGGTTTCGTCGTCATCGGCGAAAGCAGGCGCGGCGGCTTGGATGATGATGGGGCCGTGGTCCATTTCCTCGTCCACGAAATGAACCGTGCACCCGGCCAAGCGCACGCCGTGCTCGGCCTGCTGGCGCTGGGCGTGGATGCCGGGACAGGCCGGGAGCAGGGCCGGATGGATGTTGACCACCCGCCCGGCGAACGGGGCCAGGAAAGCCGGCGTCAGGATGCGCATGAATCCGGCCAGGGCCACCCACTCCACGCCGGCCGCCTGGAGCAGGCGGACCAGTTCGCGGTCGAAAGCCTCGCGCTCGGGAAAGTCCGCGTGACGCACGCAGGCCGTGGGAATGCCCGCCGCCCGAGCCCGCTCCAGGCCCAGGGCCTCGGGCTTGTTGGCGATGACCACGGCGATGTCCGCGGCCAAGGCCCCATCGGCCACGCGGTCGAGCATGGCCTGCAGGTTGGACCCGGAGCCGGAAAGAAGCACTCCCAGTCGCATGGCTAGCCCCTGACCAGGGCGTCGACCAAGGCCGGAATGGTGTAGTCCTCGGGCATGATATCCGGGGTGAAGCCGTATTTTTCCAGGGTCTTGGCCGTGACCGGCCCGATGCAACAGAGTTTGAGGGGATTGCCGACATGGGGGCGCAGGGTGTCGGCCGGGACCAGGGCGAAGAAATTGTCCACCGTGGAGGAACTGGAAAAGGTCAAATAGTGCAAACGGCCCTTTTCGAGCAGTTCGACGATCTCGTCTCCGTTTTCCTGGGTCAGCACGGTCTTGTAGACCGGGAGCACGTCCACCTGCTTCGCGACCTTGGCCAATTCCTCGGGCAGCAGCTCGCGCGCGACCTTGGCCCGGGGGATGAGCACGCGCTTGCCCTCGATGCCCAGGGCGAGCAGACCCTCGACCACGGACTCGGCCACGTATTTGGGCGGCACGAAGTCCGGCTTGACGCCGCGTTCCTTGAGCGCCTCGGCTGTGGCCGGACCGATGGCCGCGACCCGCACCGCGCCCAGGGCGCGGGCGTCCTTGCCCATGACGTCGAGCTGGTTCCAAAAATGGCGCACCCCATTGACCGAGGTGAAAATCACCCAGTCATAGGTGGGCAGATGCTCGATGGCGAACTGCACTGAACCATAGTCCTTGAGGGGCGCGATGCTGATGGTCGGGAATTCATAACAAGTCGCGCCGAGGCGCTCCAGAGTATCCTTGAGGCCGCTGGCCTGCTCGCGGGCGCGCGTGACGACCACGCCCTTGCCGTGCAGAGGCAGCTTCTCGAACCAGTTTAAGGTGTCGTGGAGCTGAACCACCTCGCCGACGACGAGCATGGAGGGGGCCTGGATGCCCTCGCGCTCGGCCAGGGCCGAGATCTCGCCCACCGTCGAGACCCAGGACTGATGCTTGGCGGTCGTGCCCCAGCGCACCAGGGCCGCCGGCATGTCGGCGCGCATCCCATTCTCCATGAGCCTGCCCGTGATATAGGGCAGGTTCTTAACGCCCATGTAGAAACAGAGGGTGCTGGCCGCCGTGGCCAGGGCCGGCCAGTTGTGGGCGGAATCGGACTTGGTCGGGTCCTCGTGGCCGGTGATGAGCGACACGGACGAGGCGTACTTGCGGTGCGTGAGCGGAATGCCAGCATAGGCCGCTCCGGCCACGGCCGAGGTCACGCCGGGCACGACCTCGAAGTCGAGGCCGGCTTCGAGCAGCTCCTCGGCTTCCTCGGCCCCGCGCCCGAAGATGTACGGATCGCCGCCTTTCAAACGGGCCACGTTCTTGCCGCTCTTGACCTTGGCCACGATCAGTTCGTTGATCTGGTCCTGGGGCAGGGTATGGTCCCCGCCCTTCTTGCCGACGTAGATGATTTCCGCGTCGGGGCGGCACAGGGACAAGAAGCTCTTGTTGGCGAGATAATCGTAAATGATCACCTCGCACTCCTGCAAAAGACGCTGCCCCTTGACCGTGATCAGCCCCGGATCGCCAGGGCCCGCGCCGATGAGATATGCTTTGGCCATGATTTTCCCTTGTGGTTAAATATCGCGTCAGCGACTTAGCTGATGAAATCCTTCAATTTAGCCCGCAACTGTTCCAGGGTGGTCTTCTTCTCCGCGAAGTCCGCCGCCTTGGCCTGCTCCTTGGCCACGACCTCGGCCGGGGCCTTGCTGACGAAACTCTCGTTCCCGAGCTTCTTGGTCACGAAGTCCAACTCCTTGGCCAGCTTGGCGATTTCCTTGTCCAAGCGAGCCAGCTCGGCCTCGAAATCGACCACGCCTTCCAGGGGCACGACGAGTTCGCACCCGCGCACCACGGCCGAGGCGCAGCCCTTGGGCGCGACCAAATCCGGGGCCACGGTCAGACTGCCGACCCGAGCCAGGGCCGCGATTTCCGTTTCATGGGCCATCAGGAAATCCCGGTCCGCGCCGCCGGCCCGCACCAGAACCCCAAGCTGCACGCCCGGCGCGATGCCCAATTCGGCCCGGATGTTGCGCACGGCGACGATGACGCCCTGCAGGAACTCCATGCCCGCCACGGCCGCCTCGTTCTCGCATTCGGGCCGGGCCTTGGGATACGGCCGCTGCGCCAGGCTCTCCACGTCCAAGGACGGAATGCAGCCCCATATCTCCTGGGTGACAAAGGGGATGATCGGATGGGCGATGACCATGATCTCGGACAGGACATGCTTCAGACAGGAACGGGCCGCTGCCTTGGCCGCCATGTCCTCGCCGTACAGCTCGGGCTTGATCAGCTCCAGATACCAGTCGCAGAACTCGCGCCAGACAAACGTGTACAGGCCCTGGGCCGCCTCGTTGAAGCGGTAGCCCTCGACCTGGGCCGCGTGCTCCTGCTTGAGCATTTCCAGCCGGTGCAGAATCCACTGATGGTGGAGGCCGGTCAGAACGGCCGGATCGAAGGCCGGCTCGCTCCCGTCGACGTGCATCAGGGCGAAGCGGGCCGCGTTCCAGATCTTGTTGATGAAGTGGCGGTAGCCCTCGATCCGCGCCTCGGACAGCTTGATGTCCCGGCCCATGGCCGCGAAGGAGGTCAGGGTGAAGCGCAGGGAGTCGCAGCCGTATTTGTCGATCATCTGCAAGGGGTCGATGACGTTACCCGTGGACTTGGACATCTTCTTGCCGTGCTCGTCGCGGACCAGGGCATGGATGTACACGTCCTTGAAGGGCACGTTGTCCATGAACTGCAGGCCCATCATCATCATGCGCGCGACCCAGAAAAAGAGGATGTCGAACCCGGTCACCAGGAGCGAGGTCGGGTAAAAGGCCTTGAGTTCGTCCGTCTTGTCCGGCCAGCCCATGGTCGAGAACGGCCACAGGGCCGAGGAGAACCACGTGTCGAGAACATCCTCGTCCTGGGTCAGTCTGCTGCTTCCGCATTTGGCGCAGGCCGTCGGGTCCTGGCGGGCGACGACAAGTTCACCGCAGTCGGCGCAGGTCCAGACAGGAATGCGGTGCCCCCACCACAGCTGGCGCGAAATGCACCAGTCACGGATGTTGTCCAGCCAGTTGTAGTAGGTCTTGTTCCACTGCGCGGGCCAGATGGTCGTGCGGCCGTCTTCCACGGCGGCCCGGGCCTTCTCGGCCAGGGGCTTGACGGACACGAACCACTGCTCGGACACGAAAGGCTCGATGGTCGTCTTGCAGCGGTAGCACTGGTTGACCTTGTTCTCGTAGGGCTCCTCGGCCAGCAGCGCGCCGCAGGCTTTCAGGTCCTCGACAATGCGGGTCCGGCAGTCGGCCGCGCTCAGGCCGCGATAGGCTTCGGGCGCGTTGTCGTTCATGCGGCCGGCATCGTCGATGACGCCGATGGCCTCCAGGCCGTATTTGCGGCCCAGTTCCCAGTCGTTCATGTCGTGGGCCGGGGTGATCTTGAGGCAGCCCGTGCCGAATTCACGGTCGACGTAAGCGTCGGCGATGACCGGGATGCGCCGGCCAACCAGGGGCAGGATGACGTGCTTTCCGATCATGGCCTGGTAGCGTTCATCCTCGGGATGCACGGCCACGGCCGTGTCGCCGAGCATGGTTTCGGGCCTGACCGTGGCCACGGTCAGGGCTCCGGAGCCGTCTTCGAGGGGATAGGAAAGATGATAGAGGGTGGACTTGGCCGGGGAGTATTCGACCTCGTCGTCGGCCAGAGCAGTGTGGCAGCGCGTACACCAGTTAACTATGTATTTGCCGCGATAGATGAGGCCCTGCTCGTACAGGGACACGAAGACCTCGCGCACGGCCCGCGACAGGCCCTCGTCCATGGTGAAACGTTCGCGGGTCCAGTCCACGCTGGCCCCCAAGCGGCGGATCTGATTCAGGATGCGTCCGCCGTAGTCTTCCTTCCATTCCCAGACCTGCTCGATGAACTTCTCGCGGCCGAGATCCTCGCGCTTAGTCCCCTGAGCCAAAAGTTTGCGCTCGACCACGTTCTGGGTGGCGATGCCGGCATGATCCGTGCCCGGCACCCACAGCACGGTCTTGCCCTGCTGGCGCATGTAGCGGCACAGGATGTCCTGCAGAGTGATGTTCAGGGCGTGGCCCATGTGCAAGGCCCCGGTGACGTTGGGCGGCGGGATGACGATGGAATAGTTCTGATCCGGATGCGCGGCGGCCTTGGCCGCGTCCGGAGTGAATGTCTGGTGGGAAGTCCAGTAGTCCAGCCAGCGCTTCTCCACGTCGGCGGGTTCGTATCCCTTGGCAAGGGTCTCGGTGGCCATATGAAAACTCCGGTCATGAGCTGTTAGCGGCAAAAAAGCGCCGGAAAACCCGACGCCACGGAAACATAAATGCGTACCGATGCGTATGCCAAAAATCAAGCGCGACTTGCCCGGCAACGCCCAACCTGCTAGGTCCGCGCCATGCGCACCACGCCACCATCGCTCGCTCTGTTCTGGGATGAATCGCACCTCTGGGGCGTCCTGCTGCGTCGGGCCCTGCTGGCCATGAATGCGCCCGTGACCATGCTCAAGGCCGAGCACATCCGCGCCGGCGCTCTCGACGCCCTGGCTCCGGACATCCTGCTCGCACCCGGCGGTTGGGCCCGGCTCAAAGCCCTGGCCCTGGGCCAGGACGGACGGGACGCGATCCGCGCCTTCGTGAACGCGGGCGGAACCTATGTCGGGTTTTGCGGCGGCGCGGGGTTGGCCCTGGCCTCGGAGCCACGCACTCCGTTTCTGGACCTGTGCTCCTGGTCGCGCAAACCGGCCAGCCAGCGCCTGCCCAATTTCAGCGGGCACCTCACCTGCCGGGTTCACGACCAGGACGCGGACCAAACGGCGGAACTGCCGGTGTGGTGGCCGTCCCAATTCGCTCCCGATCCCGAGACGCCGCTGGACGTTCTGGCCAGCTACGAAAGCCCTGGAGCGGATTTTTGGTCCGCGGATCTGGATTGGTCCGGGGTGGCCCCCGGAGAGATCGGACAGTGGGAAGCGTTGTATGGAATCAACCTCGATCCGGAGCGACTGCGCGGAGAGCCGTGCATCGTGCGGGGACGCCACGGCCAGGGCGAGTTTGTTCTCAGCTACGCCCATCTGGAGACTCCGGATTCGCCCCAGGCCAACCATCTCCTGGCCCGATTGCTTGGTCTGCCGCCCCGCGCCGTTCCGGCCTGGGACCTGGACCGTGAACATCCCCGCTGGAACGACCCGGCCCTGCGCCACATGCAGGACGCCCTGGCCGGGCTGATCCGTTTTGGCCAAAGCCACTTCCTGCTCTTCTGGCGCACGCCATGGCTCTTGGGCTGGCGGCGCGGCGTGCCGGGCTCGCCCCTCGCCTTTCTCCACGCCATGGTCTGGCAAGCCAGGCACTGCGCGCCCTCGGACCAGGCCCGCGTCTTCTGGGCCGACCACGGCCCGCACTGCCTGCGGCTGTGCGAGGATTTCTGCGCCCAGGTCCGAACCTACCTGCTCCTGGAGCGGCGCATCCTGGCCACGGCCCCGTCCTCGCCCGAAACCAGCGCCTCGCCCGACCTGCAACGCCGCAAGCTCGAACTCTTCGGCAAATTCCCCGGCTATGGCGGGATTTACGGCGACATCCTGCGCGCCTTGGACGAGCTGCTCTGGCTGCAGTTCAGCGCGCCAAACGTCGCCCCAGATCAGCCTTGAGCGCGACGAGGCGCTCGTCCGTCGGCAACAGGGCAAAGAGCCGGTCCAGATAGCCGCGCCGGGCGAAAATCCGGCGACTGGTCCAAAACTCCAGCTTCGGCCCCCAGGACGCCAACAACAATTTGAAATCATTCACGACGCGCAGCTGCATGTAGGACGGACTTTCGCCCCGGGCCACGGCCTCGGCCACGCTCTCGGTCCAGGCTCCGGGCTCGTCGGCCAAGCCCAGGGTCACGATCGGATCACGCAGTCCGTCCGGCTGCATCTTGGACAGAACCACGGGCACGATGTCGAGCTTGTCCGCGTCCCGGACCACGTCGCACATGGACCGGGTCGATGGGTCCAAACCGGCCGGTAATTCGCGCTTGTTGTGCAAACGGACCGTGTCCACGACGCGGGCCCGTTCGTCCGGGCCAAGGGCGCGCAGCTGGTCGCCGTGCTCCAGCACCAAAGCCCCTTCGTCGCCGTGGTCCACGGACTGGTCGTCGCGATAGGTGCCGAAGCGTTCGAACTGGGAAAAGCGGCCGATATCATGCAGCAGGGCCGCGATCAGGCAGAGCCGGGCATGGGGCGGATTTTCCCCGGCCACGATTTTCGTGGCCAGGGCATGGACGCGCAGGGAATGGTCGCGCTTGAGAATGATATGCTCCCGCCGCTCGCCCACCCGGGCGGCGTATTCGGCGGCCAGGGCGACAAAATCCCCGCGCATCCGGCGCGGCGAATCCATCAGATGCCCTGATAGAACTTGTACAGATCCTCGTCGATGACCAGACGAAAACCGCCGTCCTCGGTCTCCTCGAAGCGGATGACCTGGGCCGGGTCCATGGCCACGTCCAAGGCGTACTCGGCCAAGCGATTGGCTTCCTTCTTGGCTGTATCGTCCAGATCCTTGAACCGTCCCATCTCAATCCATTCACTCATGTCGTTCTCCCGCCCGCAGGCTTATTTTCTCCAGAATTCAGGAATAAACAAAACCAAAACCGTATAAATTTCCAATCGACCCAGGATCATGCACAGGGTCAGCACCCACTTGCCCAACACGGGCAGCCCGCCGTAATTGTCCACCGGGCCGACCTCGCCCAAGCCTGGTCCGACATTGCCGATGCAGGCGATGACGGCGGAAAAAGCGGTCAGCACATCCACGTTCACGGCCGTCAGAGCCAGACCGGCCGCGACGAACACGACCGTGAACAGCACGAAGAACCCCCAGATGCTGGCCATGACCTCGTCCTTGACCAGCTTGGAGCCGAACTTGACGGCCAGGACCCCACGGGGGTGAATCAAGCGGAAAAGTTCCCGGTGGGCGTGCTTGAACAGAATCATGACCCGCATGCACTTGATGCCGCCCGAAGTGGATCCGGTGCACCCGCCAACGAACATGCACAGCAGGAGCAGGCCCTGGGGCAGGGGCGCCCACATCTCGTAGTCGGCGGTGGCGAAGCCCGTGGTGGTGATGATAGAGGCCACCTGAAACAGACTGAAGCGGACGGCGTCGACCCAGGACGCATGGGCTTGGCCATGGATGGACAACGCGATCATGGCGGTCACGACGAGGATGACCACGATGAAAAAACGGCATTCCGGATCACGCCACAACGCCAGCGGACGGCCGCGCACCAGCTGAAAATGGAGGGCGAAATTCATCCCGGCCACGATCATGAAAAAGGAGATGACATAATCGATATACGCGGAACCGTAGGCCGCGACCGAGGTGTTGCGGGTGGAGAACCCGCCCGTGCCCATGGTCCCGAAGGCGTGACAAAGGCTCTCGAACAGATCCATGCCGCCGAACATGAGCAGCACGGTCTGGACCAGGGTGAACAGCACATAGACTTTCCACAGGCTCATGGCCGTGTCCTTGATGCGCGGCTGCAGCTTGTCGGCCACGGGTCCGGGCACCTCGGCCTTGTACAACTGCATCCCGCCCACGCCCAAAAAGGGCAGAATGGCGATGGTCAGGACAATGATTCCCATGCCGCCCAGCCAATGCGTCAGGCTGCGCCAGAACAGGAGGCCCTTGGGCTGGGCTTCGACGTTGGCCAGAATGGACGCGCCGGTGGTGGTGAAACCGGACACGGACTCGAAGACCGCGTCGGTGAAGGACGGAAATCCGCCCAGAACAAAGGGCAGGGCCCCGAACACCCCGCAGGCCATCCACCCCAGGGAAACGATGACCATGCCCTCGCGATGGTTGATGACCAGGGGCTGGGGCTGGCGGAAGAAAAAAAGGAGGAAGACGCCGACCAGAACCGTGACGCAGAGCGACAAGAACAACGGGGCTTCGGAACCATCGGTGTAATACAGGGCGCACAGCAGGGGAAAAAACATGCACAGGCCCACGCAGACCAGGATGAGGCCGGTCACATGCCAAGCGACGCCCCACCGCATCAGTTCCGCTCCCGGCCTTGGGACAGCATCTTTTCGACCTTGGGGATGGATTCGAGCAGACTGAGGATAATCAGGCGGTCCCCGACCTTGATCACGTCGTGACCGCCAGGGATGAGCACGCTGTCCTCGCGCATGATACACAAGACCAGGACGCCCTTGGGGAAATCGAGGTCCTTGAGGGGCGCGCCGACCAACCGGGACTCCGGTCCGGCCAGGGCCTCCAGGGCCTCGGCGCCGTCCTTGATGGCCACGGTGGAGAGAACCCCGCCCTTGCGCACATGCTTGAAAATGCTGTTCACGGCCGAGAGGCGCGGGCTGACGATATGCTCAAGGCCAATGGCCCGCACCAAGGGCATGTACTCGATCTTGTTCAAGCGGGTGATGGCCATGGGCGTGCCCAGTTTCTTGGCCAGCAGGGAGGACAGGATGTTGCTCTCCTCGTTGCCGGTCATGGTCGCGACCACGTCCATTTCGCCGATGTTTTCCTCCTGCAAGGCGCTCTGGTCCGTACCGTCGCCATTCAGGACCACGGTCCGGCTCAATTCTCTGGCCAGAACCGCGCAACGGTCCGGATTCTTATCCAACAGTTTGACGTGGATGGGCTTTTTTTCCAGGACACGGGCCAAGCGCAGGCCGATGTTGCCTCCGCCGATGATAAGCACGCTGCTCTTCTTGCCCTGCCGGTTGCCGAGAAAGGAAAAAACGGGCTGAAGTTGGCTGTCCTCGCAGACAAAATAGACCAGATCGCCTTCGCGAATTTCGTCGGAACCGGCCGGCACGATGACCTTGTCGTTGCGGACTATGGCCGCGACGATCATGGGCGTGTCCGCGACCTTGCGCCGCAAGTCCAACAATTTGATCCCGACCAGGGGATTGCCGGCCGTGATCCAGGTTCCGGCGAGCTTAATCCGACCGCCGGCTAGGTCGCTGATGTCCACGGCCCCCGGAGCACGCAGCATGTGCTCGATGCTCTTCACCACCTCCACTTCCGGATTGATGATGATGCCGATGCCGATGCTCTCGGCCAGCTGTCGACCGTAGGCGATGTACTCGTCGTTGCGGATGCGGGCCAGCTTGGTCAGGCCCGGCGCGAGCATGTTGGCGAAGGTGCAGGCCATGAGATTGATCTCGTCGCTGTCGGTCACGGCCAGGAGGACGTCGGCCTTGGAGATGCCCGCCTCGCCCAGGATGAGCGGACTGCACCCGGAGCCCTCCAGGACCTGGACATCCATGTGGTCGAGAATGCGCTGGAGCACGGCCGGATTGCGGTCAATGACCACGACATCCTTGTTTTCCGAGGCGAGCCGCTTGGCGATGTGAAATCCGACCTCGCCCGCGCCGACGATAATGGCTTTCAAAAAGAACTCCGGTTGCGATTACTTGACGGCCCGATCCGAAGGCCAGGGCGTGCAGTCCCGGGCCGGGGCGAATCCGGCGTCGAAGGCCTCCCGCAGGGAGGAAAAAACCACAAGGTTCTTGCGCTTGATCCTGCGCCCGATGGAGCACGTCTCGACATGGAAGCGCTTGGAGGACTGCGTGCCGAAGCACACCGCGTTGGCCTTGGGCAAGGCCAGGATCACCGGCCAAAATCCCGCGCCCCGACTCAGGGCCAGACGCTGGGCCTGCAGAATCCGCTCGGCCAAATCCTCGTCCTTGTCCGAGGCGTGGGGATAGGCGAAAGCCGCGCCGGCCTC
Source organism: uncultured Desulfovibrionaceae bacterium (assembly GCA_964384665.1). Classification (GTDB taxonomy): domain Bacteria; phylum Desulfobacterota; class Desulfovibrionia; order Desulfovibrionales; family Desulfomicrobiaceae; genus Desulfomicrobium. The sequence goes on from CAYLNA010000051.1 coordinate 10,604, forward strand.
GATCATGACCACGTTGAGCACCCGGCCGTCGGCCAGGCGCGCCGTGCCGACCATACGCCCATAACGGTCCGTGTCCAGTTCGGACCGGTCCAGGAACAGATCCCGGCCTTGCGCCAGCTCGCGCAAAATGGCCGCGGATTCCCGTCCAAAGTACTGCCCCGGAGCGTCGCCGTGCCGCACTTCCGGGGCGTCGACGCCGCGCAACCGCAACCGCTCCCCGCCTTCGAGGACCACGGTGTCGCCATCCAGGACCTTGCTCACCCGCGCCCGCCACGTCTCGGCCCAGACGCCCTGGGCCAAAAGCAGAAGAGTCAGGCAGGCCAACCACGGCCGGGGCGTAAAAAAGAAGGCAACCCTGGAGGTTGCCTTCTGGAGTCTGGAGGGAGAGGGGCTAGGACTCATAATAGGACCGTAACTGCTGGCTGCGCACGGGATGGCGCAGCTTGCGCAAGGCCTTGGCCTCGATCTGGCGGATGCGCTCGCGGGTAACGTTGAAGAGCTTTCCGACCTCTTCCAAGGTGTGGTCGCTCTTTTCACCGATTCCGAACCGCTTGCGCAGAACCTGCTCCTCGCGCGGGGTCAGGTCGGACAGGACCAGGGCGATCTGCTCGGCCAGCTTGGTGTTGACCACCTCGTCGGCCGGCGCCACGGCCTTCTTGTCCTCGATGAAATCGCCCAGGCTCGAATCTTCCTCGTCGCCGATGGGCGTTTCCAGGGAAATGGGCTCCTTGGCGATCTTGAGGACCTTTTTGACCTTTTCCAGGGGGTAGTCCATGCGCTCGGCGATCTCCTCCGGAGAGGGGTCGCGGCCCAGCTCCTGGACCAGATAGCGCGAGGTGCGGACCAGCTTGTTGATGGTCTCGATCATGTG
>CAYLNA010000052.1:0-11374 GCA_964384665.1 uncultured Desulfovibrionaceae bacterium
GGCCGCCTTGATGTCATGACGGCATGATGTCATGGTCGGCGTGGAGGTGAACCATGCCCGAATCAGCCAAACGTTCGACCATTTATTTCGATCCTCGGCTTCATGCCGCCTTGCGCCTCAAGGCGGCCCATTCCCATCGTTCCCTGTCCGATTTGGTCAACGAGGCCGTTCGCATGGCCTTGGCCGAGGACCAGGATGACCTGGCCTCGTTCGAGCAGCGCGCGGCCGAGCCGGTTTTGTCCTACGAAGCGCTGCTCGACGATCTCAAAGTCCATGGAAAGATATAGGCTGCTGTTCAAAGCCTCGGTCGCCAAGGACCTGCGTCCGCTGCCCAAGCGCGACGTGGCCCTGATCCTGGCCCGGATCGAGGGGGGCGGATGATCCTCGGCCCAAGGGGAGCGAGAAACTGTCCAGTCAGGAGCGGTTTCGGATTCGCCAGGGTTCGTACCGCATTATCTACGAAATTCGGGATATGGAATTGGTCGTGATGGTCGTCAAGGTGGGGCATCGCCGGGACGTGTACCGCGCGCCATGATCTCATTTTTTACGCATCCGCGCCGGAGGCCTCCCATGCATCCATCCAAAGTTGACCGCTCCCGTCTGCACCACCTGACCGATCTGCCCAATGTCGGGCCGGCCACGGCCGGGGATTTGCTTTTGCTCGGCATCGAGCGACCGGAGCAGCTTGTCGGGCGTTGTCCCTTCGCCCTGTACGAGGAACTCTGCGCTCTGACCTCGGTCCGCCATGACCCGTGCGTGATCGACGTCTTTATCTCCATCACGTGCTTCATGAATGGTGAAGAGCCCCGCCCCTGGTGGGCCTATACGGCCCAGCGCAAGGATACATTGGCCCGCACCGCGATCACGAAGGAATCCCCGTGCATTTGACCCGCTCCCTGTTGATCGAGGCTGTGTGGAATGGCCTGCTCACATTCGATCAAGTCGAGAATTTGTGGAGGAAACATGCGCAAGTTTAATCCGATGACGCTGCTGGGCATGCTCGGCATCTGTTTTTTCGGGCTGATGTTTTTTCTGGAGTGCGGCCAGGCCATGTGGGCGGACAGCTCCGTCTGGTGGACGCATCGGTCCATGCCCCTGACTCTGGCCGAGACAGAGGATCATTTTGAACTCTATGTCGGACCGGATCTTCTCCAGAAGCTTGTCGAGGGCGGAGCCTTGACCGTGCGCGACGCCGAGGGCCGGGAGCGGCCGGTGTCGGTCGCGGACATCCGGGTTCGGGTCAACAACTGGGATCGGATCCGGGCCGATCATTTACGCGACGGCGTCGCAGCGGCCCTGGGTCTGGGCGCTTCGGCGACACTGCTCATTGTCGGCATCGTGTCGCGGGCCTCCCGCCGGAACGCGACCGGGCGGGACTGACCGGGCCGCTCCGCATCTTCCGCGCTCCGGACGACACGGAGTTGTCACCGCGCGGACGCGTCTTCGTCACGAATGCCGCATAGCCCAATGCTGGCATGGAGGGGGCGCGATGATCACGATTACTGGACTGAACAAGACATTCAAGGCGGGCAAGGGCCTGAAGAATATCAACCTGAATATTGCCAGCGGCGAGATGGTGGCCCTGATTGGGGCGTCCGGATCGGGCAAATCCACCCTGATGCGGCATATTTCCGGGCTGATGCTGGGCGACCGCGATGGCGGTCTGGTGGAGGTGCAAAGCCGCGTCATGCAGCGCGGCGGCCGTTTGTCCACGAACGCCCGCGCCGTGCGGGCCGAGGTGGGTGTCATCTTCCAGCGTTCCAATCTGGTGGATCGGTTCTCGGTCATGGGCAACGTGCTCATGGGCGCTTTATCGCGGGTGCCGACGTGGCGGGCCGTGGTCAATCGCTATCCACGCATCGAGCGGCGTTTGGCCATGGATGCTCTGGTCAGGGTCGGCATGGAGGGCAAGGCTTGGCAGCCGGCCTCGACCCTGTCCGGCGGCGAGCAGCAGCGCGTGGCCATTGCCCGCGCCCTGACCCAGCGCGCCCGCGTGTTGCTGGCCGACGAGCCCATCGCCTCCCTGGACCCGGAAGCCGCGCGTGTGGTCATGGGCCTTTTGGCCCAGATCCATCGCCAGGAAAAGCTGACCGTGCTCGTGTCCCTGCATCAGGTCGAATACGCCATTCGATATTGCTCCCGAACCATTGCCCTGCGTCAAGGCGAGGTGGTCCACGATGGCCCCAGCGCGGATCTGACCCCGGCCTTTTTGCGGGATATCTACGGCGCGGAAAGCGCGGACCTGTTTACACCGGTTTTTGGTCACGCCATGACCGAATCCCGGCCGCCGGCCCTCTCCGGCCTGAATTCCGTGGCTCCGGCCGCAGCCTAGAGGCATCCCGCAACGAGGAGTATCGGTATGAACGTGATCCGGAGATTGTGGACGCTGGTCCTGGCCATGGTGCTTTTATGTGGTCCGGTCCAGGCCGAAGGACTGGCGGAGATCAATTTCGGCATCATCTCGACCGAGGCGAGCATCACGCTGCGCAAGGAATGGACGCCGTTCCTGGGCGACATGGAAAAGGCCGCCGGCGTGCGGATCAATCCCTTCTTTGCTCCGGACTACGCCGGGATCATCGAGGCCATGCGCTTCAACAAGGTTCAGGTAGCGTGGTGCGGCAACAAGAGCGCCATGGAGGCCGTGGATCGCGCCGGCGGCGAGATCTTCGCCCAGACCGTTCCCATCGACGGCGTGCCTGGATACTATTCCCACCTCATCGTCCACAAAGATTCCCCGCTGAATTCCGTGGACGACGTGCTGCGCCGGGCCGAGGAGCTTTCCTTCGGTAATGGCGATCCCAATTCCACCTCGGGCTTTCTGGTGCCCGGCTACTATGTGTTCGCCAGGAACAACGTCGATCCGAGGAAGATTTTTAAAAACGTGGTCATCGCCAACCACGAGACCAACGCCCTGAGCGTGGCCGCCAGACAGGTCGATGTGGCCACCTGCAATAGCGAGAATCTGGCCAAGCTCCAGATGAGCCATCCCGACAAGTGGGGCGAAATCAAGGTCATCTGGACATCTCCGCTCATACCCAGCGACCCCCTGGTCTGGCGCACGGATCTGCCCGAGGCGATCAAGGACAGGGTGCGCGACTTCATCATGACTTACGGCGTTTCCGGTTCGGAACGCGAAACCCGTGTCCTGGCCGCCCTGGGCTGGGCTTTGTTCAGGCCTTCGACCAATGAGCAGCTCCTGCCCATCCGACAATTGGAATTGTTCAAGACCCGGCTCAAGCTCACGGGCGACAGCATCCTGGAAGAATCGGAACGGACCAGAAAGCTGGCCGAGATCGATGCCGCGCTCGCAGCACTCAAGGGTAAAATCCAGGCCCATGATGAGCTGCGGTGACATGGGGGCCGGCGGCCCTGTTCGAGGAGGATCATGACGCAGACTTCCGTGACAGCGCGACCGCCCCGGCGTTTTCGCGAACAGATGGCATCCATGGCGGGGTGGGGTGCATTTTTGGGTGTTCTGGTCTGGTCCTGGGGCGGGGCGGACATGCGCCCTCTGGATTTGTTGCGTGCCGGCGGCAGCCCATCCAGCTTGGCCGGGGAATTCTTTCCTCCGGATTTTACGGACTGGTCGCTGTATCTGGAGGAAATCGCCGTCACCGTTCAGGTCGCGGTCTGGGGCACCGTGCTGGCCGTGGTCTGCGCCGTGCCGTGCGGAATCCTGAGTTCCGGAAATCTTCTCCCGTGGTGGGTGCGGCAGCCCATGCGCCGGCTCATGGACGCCTGTCGGGCCATCAACGAGATGGTTTTTGCCATGCTTTTTGTCGTCGCGGTGGGTCTGGGACCTTTTGCCGGAGTTCTCGCCCTCTGGGTGCACACCACGGGCGTCCTGGCCAAGCTCTTTTCCGAGGCAGTGGAGGCCATCGATCCCCAGCCCATGGAGGGCATCCGGGCCACGGGCGCGACCCGGCTGGAGGAGGTGCTTTTCGGGGTCATCCCGCAGGTCTTGCCGCTGTGGGTGTCTTTTTCCCTCTATCGGTTCGAATCCAATGTGCGCTCGGCCACGGTGGTCGGCATGGTCGGCGCGGGTGGAATCGGGGTCATTCTGTGGGAAACGATCCGTGGATTCTATTTCGCTCAGACCTGCGCCATTATGATCTTCATCGTTCTGACCGTGACCGTGGTCGACCTGATTTCCCAGCGACTGCGCGCTTTGTTTTCCTGATCAGCATTTCGCCGGAATGGCGCAGCCCCCTTGTCCCCGTCGGTCCCGCACGTAGACGTTGCCGGGCAGGGACTTGGCGTAACTTTTGATCTGGGCCGCGCGTTCGCCCAGGACTTGCAGAGTGCACGGGGCTTGGCATTCCACAATGCCGATGGACACCGAGACCAGGGGGAAACGCTGCTTGGCCCCGTCCCGACCTTTGCCTTCGATCCAGCCGCGTTCCCGGTCCTGGGGCGAGTATTTGAGTGGGATGAGTCGTTTGAAGCAGCGGATCACGGCCTGGCAAATCCGCTCGGTCTTGTCCGGGGCGGCGATGGCCACGAAGTCGTCTCCGCCGATGTGGGCCAGGAAATCCCCGCTCTGGCCATGCCGGGCTATGGCCCAGGTCAGGATGCGTCCCACGAGTAGGATGACCTGGTCTCCGTCCTTGAAGCCATACACGTCGTTATATACCTTAAAATAATCCAGATCCGCGTAGAGCATGCAGAAGGGCTGACCCCGACGCAGGCGCTGCTCCAGTTCCTTTTCCAGGGCCACGTTGCCAGGGATGCCGGTCAGGGGGTTGGTGCCCTTGGCCATCTCCACCTGGACCTGGGCCAGGGTGCTGAGCATGCTCTGCACCGAGACCACGCCCAGGACCCGGCTATTGCGGGTCACGATGACCTCGTCGTAGGCCTTGAGCATTTCGCGGGCGTTGGCGTTTTTGGCCACGGTTTCCACGGGCTCGCGTTCGTCCACGATCATGGGCTGGGAGTCCATGAGCACGGAGATGGGTTTGCTCGCGTAGAGGGACCGGCCATAAAGGGTGGCCAGGTGGCGGTCCAGGCTGTAGCCCATGACTAGGCCCACGGGCCGGTCGTCATCGGCCACGACCATGCCGGGCAGGTTGGGGTTGGTGGCGAAGATTTGTTGCACGGAATGGACCGGCATGCGCGGGCTGACGGTCATGATGGGCTGGGCCAGATGGCCGATGGGGATGGAGCAGGCCAGGCGCTGCAGGGTGTCCGGCCGGACCGGAAGCAGTTCCTTCAGGTCGAGCTGGGTTTCGGGCTTGGGAAAATGGGGCCGGCTCAGGAAATAGCCCTGGCCGAAGTGCGCCCCGATGTCGAGCAGGGCCGTGGCCTCGCCCTTGGTCTCGATGCCTTCGGCGATGACTTCCGAGCCGATGCGTTCGGCCAGGGTGACCATGGTTTCCATCAGGGCGCGGCGGACCGGGTCCTTGTCCACGTCCCGGACCAGACCCATGTCGACCTTGATGAAGTCAGGGCGCAGGGTGGCGATGGTCGACAGACCGGAATAGCCCGTGCCGGCGTCGTCCACGGCGATGCGGAAGCCCTGGCGGCGGTAATGGTCCAGGGTTTTGTGGAAGGCGGTGAAGTCCTTGATGGAATGGCGCTCGGTGATTTCGAGGACGATGTTGTCAGGGGTCAGGCCGTGGGCGTCCAGCTGTTCCAGGGTCTTGCCCGGAGCAAAGGCCGGATCGACCACGGTCCGGGGATGGATGTTCAGGAACAGGCGTTGCCCCGGTCCCAGTTTTCCGACCGTGCGCAGGGCCGTGGTCCGACAGGCCTGCTCCAGGACAAAGAGTTGTTCGGTCTTTTCCGCGAAATCGAACAGGGCGGCCGGAGAATGGAAGGCCGACCCGCGCGGTCCCCTGGTCAGGGCTTCCCAGGCCATGACCGCGCCGGTCTTGAAGTCGTAGATGGGTTGGAACAGGACGGTCAGTTCCCCGTGCCCCAGAATATCCCGGAATTCCGGGGCCAGTTTCATGGTTTCCAGGTCCCTGGACCCCAGGGCCATGCGCCGGGCCTCGCTCACCGCTTCGTGCAGGGCTGCTTCCCGACTTGGGAAGGCGTCGTCGTTCTGGATGGCGAAGCCCACGCCCAGGTCCATCTCTCGGCCCAGGGTGGCGATGGTGTGGGAGCGCAGGGCCGCTTGGAGGCGGGTCTTCATCAGAAAGGCCTGGTCCGTGACCGCGGATTCACGGGGCGGACACAGGGGAAGCATGTGCAGGACCTCGCCCGCGCCCAGGCGCACGGTGTAGCCCTGACCGTCGCCGTTGACGCCGGCTTCCTCCACCGTGCGCAGCATGACGTCTTCGATCAGGGTCGTGACCTCGGTCCCGTACATATCCTGGCACAGAGCGAAGTCCTTGATGAAAAAGAGAAACACGGTCAGGGCGCAGCGGCTCCGCAGCAGTTCGTCGACCCGTGACGCGATGGGGCTGGTTGCGGCGCGAGCGGGGAGTGCAGCCGAATGCATGGCGATATCCTCATGGAAAAATGATGGTGACAGCTGATAAAAGTACGCCGGATGTGCGTGAAAAGTGTGTCGGATGCGTGTCCGTCCGGTGAAAATTCCGGGGCGGAGCGGCCTTTCGGAGTGTGACAGCGGATGTTACAGGATTATCATGGCGTCGTCACACTGCCGTCACATGTCCTGGATAGCACGGACATCCGTGGAGCGGGGCGCGGCCCGGCTCCGCGCATAGGGGGGAATCATGGCTCACAAGATCGTCGTCATCGAGGACGAACCCGATATCGCCAACCTGTTGGCTTTTCACCTCAAGTCAGGCGGCTACGACTGTTTCGTGGCCAGAGACGGAAAAAAAGGGTTGCAGCTCGTGCAGACGGAACGGCCCGATCTGGTCCTGCTGGACCTGATGCTGCCCGGCATGAGCGGCACCGATATATGCAAGACCATCAAGGGCGGCTCCGAGACCGCGCATATTCCGATCATCATGCTCACGGCGCGCGGGGACGAGGTCGACCGCATCCTGGGTTTCGAACTGGGCGCGGACGACTATGTGGTCAAGCCCTTCAGCCCGCGCGAGCTGATGCTGCGCATCAAGACCGTGCTCCGTCGCAACGTGCACAGCCTGCCCAAGGTCGCGCACTGGCAGCGGGAAGGGCTGGTCGCGGATTTCGAGGCCTTCGCCCTGCTCGTGGACGGCGAGGACGCCCACCTGACGCCCACGGAGTTCAATCTGTTCGGGGAATTCGTGCGTAACGAGGGCAAGGTTTTGTCCCGCGAGCAGCTCCTTGCCAACGCCTGGGGCTATGAGTTCGAGGGCTATTCCCGCACCGTGGACACCCATGTCCGCCGTTTGCGCAAGAAGCTCGGCCCCTATGCCGACTGGCTCGAAACCGTGCGGGGCATCGGCTACCGCATGAAACGTGAAAATCAGGCGGATTCATGACCATCACCTCCTCCTTTTCCTTGCGGACCCGGCTCATGGTGGCTTTTGCCGCCATCATGCTCCTCCTTCTGGGCCTGCCGGCCTACTACCTCAACCACAATCTGACCGAGGTCATTACCCAGGAAGCCCGGGACAATGTCAGTCGGGATTTGCAGGCCGTGGACTGGCTGCTGGCCTCCCAGCAGGCCGGAAGTCTGGCCGAAGTGGACGGCATGCTGCGCGAATTGGCCGCGCGCATGAACATCCGCATCACCTATATCACGGACTCGGGCCAGGTGCTGATGGATTCGGGCGTGTCCCTGGAACAGGTCGCACGACTGGAAAACCACGCCTCGCGCCCAGAGGTGATCGAGGCTTTGAATTCCAGTCTGGGCATGAGCATGCGTTATAGTGACACCCTGGGCCAGAATTTGATCTACGCGGCCCAGCGTTCGGGCGGACGGGGCGTGGTGCCGGCCGGCGTCCTGCGCATCGCCCGGGCCCAGACCATGGTCCGCGATTCCCTGGATCGTCTGAGCGGACGGGTCGGCTGGGTCTACGTGCTCGGCGTGTGCGTTGCCTTCGGGTTGGTCTCCCTGGTTTCGCGGCAGGTGGCCCAGGCGATCTCCAGCGTGGCCCAGGCCGCCGTGTCTATCGGTCAGGGTGAGACGGGCCGGCGCATCCGCCTGTCTCCGAGCAAGGAGCTGGCCCCGCTGGTCTCGGCCTTCAACAACATGGCCGAGCGTATTGAGGAAAGCATGCAGGTCATCACCAAGCAGAAGATGGAGAGCGAGGCCGTCTTGAACGGCATGAAGGCCGGAGTCGTCGTGCTCGATGGACGGGGACACATTCTGCGCGGCAACTACGCGGCTCAGGAAATTTTTCCGGGTCTGTCCACCTTTGCCGGCAAGAAGCCCATGGAGATGTCGCTCATCCGCGAATTACAGGAAGGCTGCGACGCGGCCCTGGACAAGCGCCGGGCCGGGGATTTTTCCCAAGTCAACCTGACCGTTTCCCTGCATGACGGGCGTTTTTTTGACGTCTCCATCGTGCCCATCAAGGGCGATGCCGAATTGGGCGCCATCATAGTTTTTCACGACATCACCGAGATCAAGAAGGTGGAGCGCATCCGTCGGGATTTCGTGGCCAACGTGTCCCACGAATTGCGCACGCCTCTGACCTCCATCAAGGGCTACGCCGAGACCCTGATCGGCATCGACACCTACGATCCGGAACAGACCAGATCCTTCCTGGAAGTGATCCTGCGCAACGCCAACCACATGAACTCCATGCTCGACGAACTTTTGCAGTTGTCCAAGCTGGAGCATGGCAAACGCCGGGTGGACATGGTTGCCGTGGATCCGTTTTCGGCCCTGTATTCGGCCTGGAAGAGCTGTCAGCCCTTGCGTCGGGAGGTCGACTTCGTGAACGAGGTGGCCGAGGGCGGCCCGGCCGTGCGCGGCAATTTCGAGCAGGTGGTCCAGGTTTTTCGCAACGTGCTGGAAAACGCGGTCAAGTATGTGCCCGAAGACGCCCCGCGCATCCGGGTTTCTTCCCGCCGGGACGGGGCTATGCTGAACGTCTGCGTCGAGGACAACGGGCCGGGCATTCCGGCCGAGGATCAGGATCGTATTTTCGAGCGGTTTTATCGCGTGGAAAAGGATCGCAACAGCGCCATCGGGGGCACGGGGCTGGGGCTGGCCATCTGCCGGCACATCCTGGCCGCTCACAATGGCAAGATCACGGTGGAGAGCCCGATTCCGGAAACCGGCGTGGGTTCCAGGTTCATCATCAGCTTGCCCCTGGCCGGGCAGCCTTCAGAGGAATAATCAATGAACGAGACGGTCAAAATTTCGGCCCAGGGCGTTAATTTCTATTATTCGGAGTTCCACGCCCTGCAGGACATCACCTTTGACATGCACCAGCATCAGGCCACGGCCCTGATCGGCCCGTCGGGCTGCGGCAAGTCGACCTTCCTGCGCTGCATCAACCGCATGAACGACCTCATCGCCGGGACCCGCATCGAGGGCGCCCTGACCCTGGACGGCCGGGACATCAACGCCGCCGACCAGGACGTGGTCGTGCTGCGGCGGCGGATCGGCATGGTCTTCCAGAAGCCCAATCCCTTCCCCAAGTCCATCTATGAAAACGTGGCCTACGGCCTGCGCGTCAACGGCGTGAAGGACCGCGAGTACATCGACGCCCGCGTCGAGGAGAGCCTGAAGCTGGCGGCCCTGTGGAACGAGGTCAAGGACCGCCTGGACCAGTCGGGCCTGAGCCTGTCCGGCGGGCAGCAGCAGCGCCTGTGCATCGCCAGGGCCATGGCCGTGGAGCCCGAGGTGCTGCTTATGGACGAGCCGGCCTCGGCTCTGGACCCCATCGCCACCCAAAAGATCGAGGAACTCATCCACGAGTTGAAGTCCAAGTTCACTATTGTCATAGTCACCCATTCCATGCAGCAGGCGGCGCGCGTTTCCGACCGGACCGCATTTTTCTACATGGGCAAGCTGATCGAGGTCGGGCCTACGGACAAGCTCTTCACCCGGCCCGAGAAGAAACAGACTGAGGACTACATCACCGGACGTTTTGGTTAGGCCAGGAGCGTCGGCACGAGATGAGTTTCACCAAATTTCAAAGGAAGAACGCCTATGTACACCCATCTGCATGAAGAATTGGAAACCCTGAAATTGAAGGTCCTGACCATGGTCGCCCTGACCGAGGAGGCCGTGTCCAAGGCCATCACGGCCTACGCGGACAAGGACCTATACCTGGCCGAAGAGGTGCAGGACAAAGATGTGGACATCAACCGGTTGGAAGTGGAGATCGACGAATTGGGTCTGAAGCTTCTGGCCCTGGATCAGCCCGTGGCCGGGGATCTGCGCTTCATCCTGGGCTGCATGCGCATCAGTGTGGAACTGGAGCGCATTGCCGATGAGGCCGTGAACATCGCTGAACGGTCCATCATGCTCAGTTCGCGCCCTCCGCTGCCGTTCCATGAAGCCGTGCGCGAGATGGGCGGCAAAGCCCTGGCCATGCTCCAGCACGCGGCCCACGCCTTCACCTCCGGCAACGTCGAAGAGGCCTTGCAGGTGTGCCGTTTGGACGGCGAGGTGGACGTGCTCAACCACAAAAACATGCGCGCGGTCATCGAATACATGGTCAAGGATAACCCGGCCATCGAACGCTCCGTGCACACCATCATCCTCATCCGCCGCCTGGAGCGCATTGGCGACCTCGCCACCAATATCGCCGAATCCGTGGTCTTCATCGAGCAGGGCGTGAACATCAAGCACAAGGCCTATTTCGACGAGCGTTAGGCGGCCCGCCGCATCACGCCCATGGCTGCCTTGGCCCGGTTTTGAAAAAAGCTTCTGAAAACAGAGGCTTTTTTTTGTTCATGCGCCAGCGGCGGCCGCGCCTGCTCCGGCCAGCGTCGGACGAGCCGAATTTCGGGGATGACTTCGCGCCGGATTTTCGTGTATGGTGACGGCAATCCCAACGCGACCAGATTGGACCGCACCGCGCATTTCGGGTATTCTTCAAAAATTTCAGCATAATGATATTGTGGCTTGGATGACCAACCCCAACCCGAAGGAGAATCAGCATGAGTGAAGAGAGCAAATGCCCGGTCACGGGCAAGACCAAGGCGATGGTGTCCGGTCATGGCACCTCCAACCAGGACTGGTGGCCGAATCAGTTGAAGCTTCAGATACTGCACCAGCACTCCGACCTGTCCAACCCCATGGACAAGAATTTTACCTATGGGGAAGAATTCAAGAAACTCGATCTGGCTGCGGTCAAGCAGGACCTCTTCGCCCTGATGACCGACTCCAAGGACTGGTGGCCGGCCGACTGGGGCCACTACGGGCCGCTTTTCATCCGCATGGCCTGGCACAGCGCCGGCACCTATCGCATTAGCGATGGGCGCGGCGGCGCGGGCTCGGGTAACCAGCGTCTGGCTCCCCTGAACAGCTGGCCGGACAACGTCAACCTGGACAAGGCCCGCCGCCTGCTGT
>CAYLNA010000053.1:0-11240 GCA_964384665.1 uncultured Desulfovibrionaceae bacterium
CGGGAATCCAGATTCCAACGCACGTAGACGTCCGCGCCCTTGCGCCGCTTCAGGGCGATGGCCCGGAACAGGCGCAGTCCGCGCACGTTCAGGACGATCTCGTCGGTGGAGGCGATGACGGACTTTCTGAGCTTTCGGAAGAAATCATAATGCTCGGGCCGCGCGCCCAGGTCCGGCTCGGTGATCTTCCAGTCCACGTAGCCCATGGCCCGGTTGTCGTCGGCCGTGATCTTGAGCTGCTCGGCGCAGCGCTCGATGAGCTTGGGCTCGGCCCGCTGCCCGCCGCGCAACCGGCCCTCGATGGCCGCCGCGCCCTCGGGCGAGATGACCGAATAATAGCCGTGGGACATCATGATGCGGGTGTCGGCCAGGCCGATGGCCTCGGCCCCGCCGGAGCCGCCCTCGGAAATGACGGCCACCACCGGCACCTTCAGCCCGGCCATTTCGTACAGGTTCTTGGCGATCTGCTGGGCCGCTCCGGGGTAGTCCTCGATGGGATAGGAGCCGGGGGTGAAGATGTAGGTATGGATCGGAATGTTCTCGGTCTCGGCGACCTTCATGTAGTGCAGGGCCTTGGCGTTGCCCCAGGGCTTGACCGACCCGCCGTTGCGGAATTCCTGGCCGTGGCCCTTTTCCTGGCCGATGACCATGACGGCCTGGTTGTGCGTCTTCTTGCCCCGCCGCCGGGTGATGTAGGCCCGGGCGATGAGCATGCTGGGGTCGATGCTGTAGTCGTCCTGGCCGCCGATCTCGGTGTAGTTGTCGTAGACGTTCTCCAGGATGTCCTTCAGGCAGATGCGCTGGGGATGGCGCACGATGCGGACCTTGTTCATGGCCGTCAGCTCGCGTTCCAGTTTGCGCTCCAGAAAGCTGAACAGCTCCTCCAGGGTCTTGAGCTGGCGCACGACCTCCTGCTTGGACAAGCCGGGCTCGCGGGCCACGTACTCGCCGAGCTTGGCTTCGAGCATGGTCACGTTGCTATTGTCATCGGGGCCGAAAATGTCCTGAATGTATTTCAGGCGGTCCCGGAGTTCTTGGATGCGTTTTTCTATATCCATAATCAGTGCGAAAATGCCTCGCGGGCTTGGGGTTATGCCGATTTCGCGGCGTCGCTTGAGCGCTTAATCAATTTTTCCGGGCCAGCCGCGCCCGGACCAGGACCGCGCGCCCTAGAAAACCAGGATGTCCTCGGTCTTGCGCTTCAGGAATTCGATATTGGATTTGAGGGCCTCGCCGGAAGCATTCTCGCCGACCAGGGTCAGGGAATCGAGGAACTCCACCCCGCGGGCCTTGGCCTCGGCCAAGTCCTTGCCCCAGATGATGGCCAGGGCCAGGTTGGGGTCGAAATCCGTGGGGATCTCGTACTCGCGGTCCGTGGGCACCTGGGTGTGCAGCTTGAGCCAGGGCTGCTCCGGCCATTCGTAGTTGGTGATGCGGCCGACCCAGGGCGCGAACTTGTTGTCCGGGTCCTCGGCGATGATGCGGTATTCGATGCCCACGCCGTCCAGCTTGATATCCTTCTGGGAATAGCCAAGGGGCGCGCCCAGGCCCACCCGGATCTGCTCGGCGATGAGGTCCACGTCGCCCTTGCCCCTGATGGAGGCGATGCGCGCGGACACCCCGTTCTCGACCTGAATGCGGGTGTTGACCTCCATCAGGAAGGGCTGGCCCGTGGGGCTGACGATCCATTCCCAGGTGCCGATGTTGTCGTAGCCGGCCTCGCGGGCGATGCGCAGGGAGTATTCGGTGATGTCGTCCAGAACTTTCTTGGCGTCGAAGGCGTAGCGCAGGGAGGAGGGATCGAACCCCGGCGCGACCTCGATGCGCTTCTGCCGGCCGAGGGACTGAACCGAGCAGTTGCGCGTGCCGAAATGGACCGGATGCTGTCCGGTGCGGTCGGCCAGGACCTGAACTTCGAGATGGTTGAAATCAAAAATGCGCTGCTCAATGAGCACGCCCTCGTCGCGGAACTGACGCTTGGAGTAGTTCTTGATGCGGCGCAGGGTGCTGCGGAACTTGTCCAGGTCGTGGACTTCCTCGATGCCCATGCCCCCGCCGCCGGCCGAGGCCTTGACCAGAATGACCGGATTGTTGATGCCCTGCTCCTTCTGGAACTCGAACAGGGACTTGGCGATGGCCTCGGCTTCCAGGTCGTCGGTCACGGGCTTGTCCGAGCCGGGCACCGTGGGCACGCCGAGCTTGCGGGCCAGGCGCTTGGTGTTGATCTTGTCGCCGAGTTCGCGGATGACCTGCCAGGACGGGCCGATGAAGATCAGCTTGCGCTCGCGCTGGGCCACCCGCCGGGCGAAGCGGTAGTCCTCGGAAAAAAAGCCGTAGCCGGGGTGGATGGCCGTGGCCCCGGACTGGTCGGCCACGGCGAAGAGTTCGTTGGCGTCCAGATAGGAACTGACGCGGTACAGGGATTCCTCGCCGCCGAGGGCGCGGGCCAGCACGCAGTGCTCGCTGTGTTTGTCCGGCTCGGTGAAGAGGGCCACGAAGGCCAGGCCCAGCTTGCGGCAGGCCTGCATGATCCGGATGGCGATCTCGCCCCGGTTGGCGATGAGCACCTTGTGTTTTTTCTGTTCACTGGGTTTGTTCATGTCTGTATTTCAGCCTTTCCTCATGGTCTGTTTGTGGAGAACGGGCGGGATCGCCCGTGAAGCCGCTTCCGCTTATATTCTTAATTCCGAACGGGCAAGCCTCGCCCCGTGGGCATTCCCGCTCCGATCCGGCCCGCCCTAGCGCGGGCTGGGAGGCATCCGCGCCGAAGCTCCACCGGGAGTTGCACTATCCATTCGAGATCGTTTATGGAAACAAAACGATCGACGAAACCGGCCCCCTCCGTCCGCAACCCGAACCAAGGACCCCACATGACCGACCCGCGCCAGCGCATCGAGACCGCCACGAGCTGGATCACCCAGGCCCTTCCCCTCATGCCCCGCACGGCCCTGGTCCTGGGCAGCGGGCTGGACGCGTGGCTGGACCCGTCCCAAATTCGTTTCCGGGCCGCCTACGCCGACATCCCCGGCTTTCCGGTGTCCACGGTCCTGGGACACGCCGGCGCGCTGCTCCTGGCGGACATCGGCGGCGTCCCGGTTCTCGTTCTTTCCGGCCGTTTCCATCTCTACGAGGGCTATGACCCGCGCGAGGTGACCCTGCCCATGCGCTGCCTGGGCCTGCTGGGCGTTACGAACGTGATCCTGACCAACGCCGCCGGGGCGCTGAATCCGCTCTTCGACACGGGCGGGCTCATGGTCCTGACCGATCATATCAATATGATGGGCTCCAATCCCCTGACCGGATCCAACGAGGAGGCCTGGGGCCCGCGCTTTCCCGACATGTCCCAGGTCTATTGCCCGCTCCTGCGGGACAAGGCCCTGACCGCCGCCCGGGCCAGCGACCAGCGCGTGGAGCGCGGAGTCTACGTGGGCGTGGCCGGTCCGAGCCTGGAGACTCCGGCCGAGACCCGCATGTACCGCATCCTGGGGGCCGACGCCATCGGCATGTCGACCGTGCCCGAGGCCATCGTCGCCCATCACATGGGCCTCAAAGTTCTAGGCGTCTCCTGCCTGACCAACAAGAATCTGCCGGACTGCATGGCCGCCACCTCCCACGCGGAGATCCTCGATCAGGCCCGGCGATCCAGCGCGGCCCTGGGCGGATTGCTGACCGCGCTCATCCCCACCCTGTGAGCACCCCATGAACGAAGCAGAACACCTTCTCGTCGAAATCAGGGACAATATTTCCAAGAAAGACACCATCAAGGCCCGGTTGGTCCTGGCCCACCTGGAACACGTCGACAAGGGCGTGCGGGAGCAGGCCATCATGGCCTTTCACGACGCGGCCCCGGATTTCGCCGCGCCGCTCCTGGCCAGATTTTTGGTCGAACACAAGCATCTCGCCCAGGAACTGCCCATCGCCCGGGAAATTCTGGCCGTGAAAATCCTGGCCATGCCCGCGCTGGTGACCCAGGCCCTGCGCGATCCAGGCACGCCCCACCGCCATGTCTACACCAGCATGGCCGGGGAACTGCGTCTGGAAGCCTTGGTCCCAGACCTCCTCGACGCCCTGCTCGCGGCCTCGGACGTGGACGAAATCAACCAGTACATCGAGGTCCTGGGGGAAATCGGCGACACCGCCGCCACCAACACGCTGAGCGACTTCCTCTATTCCGGCAACCGCACCCTGATCATCTCCGCCATCAAGGCCCTGGGCAAGATCGGTTCGCCCACGGCCATGATGCGCCTTGCGGAGCGGATGGGCACGGACAGCCAGCTCGACATGCTCATCCTGGACATCTTCGCCCGGGTCCAGGACAGCATCTCCCTGGACAAGCTCAACGACGCCATGCGCTCGCACTACGCCCATCTGCGGACCTACGCCAAGAAAACCCTGACCGCCATCGGTCCCAAGGCCGTGCCCATCCTGACCCAAAACCTGCTCTTCGACGACCCGGACCTGCAGATCCATAGCCTGAACGTCCTCGGCGACATCGGCGACCCGGCCGCCATCGCGCCCATCCGCAAGCTGCTCCACAACCAGCCCAAGAACCCGAACATCCGCTTCGCCGCTTACGAGGCCCTGGGCCTTCTCCCCCTGGACAAGGGGGCCTATGTGCTGACCATGGGTCTGGGTGATCCGGAAGAGCATGTCTGCATCGCGGCGGCCAAGGCCATCGACCGCAATTTCAACGAAATCCTGGCCGCCGGCATCAAGAATCTGGCCGGGGACCGGGACGAGGACGCCCACCGCATCGTCAAGACCGTCATCAACGCCCAGGCCAAGCACATCTTCCTCAGCCTGATCGCGGAACGGCGCTTCCAGGACATCGCCCTGACCTATTTGCCCCGGGCTCACCGCGACACCAAGGATTTCTTCTATGTCGTGCTCAAGGAAAAGGGATACTCGGAGCTGGCCCTGAAGCTCCTCGCTCCGACCAAGGACGCCGCGACCCGCAAGCGCGTCTGCGCCGTGGACGATTCACGCATGATCCTGAACATCTACAAATCCACCCTGCACGAACTGGGCTTCGAGCCCGTACTCTTCGAGTTTCCGGCCAGCGCCCTGGAATGGCTGAGGACCGAGACTCCGGACATTGTCCTGACGGATCTGAACATGCCCGACATCACCGGCATCGACCTGACCCGGGAAATCCGCAAGACCTTCCCCAAGACCACGCTGCCCGTGATCATGATCACGACCCAGAACGAAGCCACGGACAACAAGGCGGCCTTCGCGGCCGGCGTCAACGACATCCTGCACAAGCCCTTCACGGCCGAAACCCTGCGCGAGGCCATCGGCAAATTCATCTGACGGGAACGCGGGACTCCGCCCCGCGCCCCGCCAGGGGCTCGGCCCCTGGACCCGACCGGGAAGCGCGGCTTTAGCCCAGGCCGAGCCGCTTGAGCTTTTCGCGCAGGGTCTTGCGGTCGATGCCCAGGATCTCGGCCGCGCGGGTCTTGTTGTCCCCGGTCCGGGCCAGGACATGGCGGATATGCTCGGCCTCGACCTCGGCCAGGGTCTTGTCCCCGTGGCGGTGGCGCGTGATGGAAAAACGCATGGATTCGGGCAGATCGGTGATGTCGATGCACGAGCCGTCGCAGATGACGACCAAGCGCTGGATCAGATTCTCCAGTTCGCGCACGTTGCCCGGCCAGGGGTACTGATCGAGGGCGGCCAGGGCCGAGTCCGAAAGGGTCGGCACGGGGCGGTTCACCTCGGCTGAAAATTTCCGCATGAAATGATCGACCAGGGGCAGGATGTCCTCGCGCCGCTCGTTCAGGGACGGCAGGCGGATCTCGATGACGTGGATGCGGTAATAGAGGTCCTCGCGGAACAATCCCTGATCCACCAGCAGGCGCAGGTTCTTGTGCGTGGCCGCGATGATGCGCGTGTCCACGGTGCGGATGCGCGAGGACCCGACCATGCAGAATTCCTTGCTCTGCATGACCCGCAGCAGCTTGGCCTGCAGGTTGGGGCTGGCGTCGCCGATCTCGTCCAGAAAAATGGTCCCGCCGTTGGCGATCTCGAAAAATCCGGCCCGGCTGTCCTTGGCCCCGGTGAACGCGCCCTTGACGTGGCCAAACAGCTCGCTTTCGAGCAGACTGTCCGGGATGGCCGTGCAGTTGACCGGAACAAAGGCCGAGGCCCGGCGGTCGCTGTTGTAATGCACGGCCCGGGCCACCAATTCCTTGCCCGTGCCCGATTCGCCGGAAATGATCACGTTAGCCGAAGTTCGCGAGGCCTTGCGGATCAGCCCGAACACGGCCTGCATCTCCTTGGACTGGCCGATGATGCCGAACTCGCTCAAATCCTCGCTTTCGGACTGGGCCGCACGCCGCCGAATCTGTTTTTCCAGAAGCTGCTTGACCACGGTCAGCAGCTCCTCGGCCGTGAACGGCTTGGCCAGATACTCGCCCGCCCCGTCGCGCATGGCCTCCACCGCGCCGGTGACGGACGCGAAGCCCGTGATCATCATGATTTCCGTGTCCCTGAAGTTCTCGCGCACATACTTGATCAGATCCAGGCCGCTGGCCTGGGGCATTTTATAGTCCGTGATGACCAGATCGACCGGCGTCCGGTCCAAAAACGCGACCGCCTCTTCCACGCTGCCCCGGACATGCACCACGTACCCGGCCCCGGAAAGGTTGCGGGCAATGACTTCCAGGGTGGCGGGGCTGTCGTCCACGGCCAAAATGGTGATGCTGTCCTGCATGGATATATCCTTGGCGTTATTCATCATGACCCGGCGCGGTCTCGCTGCACGGAAAGGCGATCTCGAAGCGCGTCCCCTGGCCTTCGACGCTGCTGACCTCGATCACGCCGCCGTGAGCGGAGACAATGCCATGAACCACGGCCAGCCCCAGGCCCGTGCCCTGATCCACGCCCTTGGTCGTGAAAAATGGGTTGAAAATCTGGCGCAGCACGTCCGGGCCCATGCCCTGCCCCGTGTCCGCGACCTCGACATAGACGTCGTTCTTGAAGGATGAGGTGCGCATGGTCAGCACGCCGCCGTCGGGCATGGCGTGGATGGCGTTGACGACCAGATTGACCACGACCTGCTTCAGATGCTGGGGATCGCCCCAAATGGCCGGCAAATCCCCGGCCAATTCCAGACGCACCCCGACCCGGTTCTGGGTCGCGCTCATTTCCGTGAAATACAAGGCCTCGCTGATGACTTGGTTCAGATCGACCTGGGTTTTGCGCAGCGGCACCTGGCGGCTGAACAGCATCAGCTTCTTGATGATCTCGCGGCTGTGCAGGGCGGACTTGACGATGTTCTCCAGATCGCGGGCGACCTGCTCGGGCAGGGCCGGACTCTTGGCCGCCAGTTGCGCGAACCCGAGGATATTGGCCAAGGGCTCGTTCAGTTCATGAGCCACGCCCGCCGCGAACTGGCCAATCTTGGCCAAGCGGTCCGCGTGCTGGAGCTGGCGCTCCAGGTTGCGCTTGGTCAGCAATGCCTCGCGCTTGGCGATGATCCAGCCCACATGCTTGGCCAGGGCCCCGAGCAATTCGCGCTCCGTGGGCAGAAAGACGCGCGGCGCGCCGTCCGGATCGCATCCGCTCAGGCTGACGCTCAAATGCCCGCGCTTGACCTTGTGCACCTCCACGTCCTCGACCATGCGGACCTCGGTCGAGGCGTACGCGCCGCTGGACAGACTCGCGCCGTCGAGCACGAGGCGGACCCCGGTCGCGTCCGGATACTGAAAAGCCGGCGGGATGATGGCCAAAATTTCGCGCAGGATGTCCGCCAAGTCGCCGTCCATGTTCGCCACCAGCCGGTTCATGGCGTGCAGACAGCTCAACTCCTTGTTCAAGGCCACGAGGCGGTCGTGCTCGTGCCGTAAATTGCGCTGTCGCTCGACATGCTCGGTCACGTCCACGCCCACGCACAGCACGCTGAGCACTTCACCGGTGGACACAAAGAGCGGCTTCAGATTCCAATCGATGAACACCTCGCACCCGGACTTGGTGCGCAGCGCGCCCTTGACGAAACGCAACTCGCCGGCGCGCACGATGGCCTGGAACATGGACCGGGCCTGCTCGCGCCGCCCCGCGTCGACGAATGTTTCGAACCAGTCCTGGCCGGCCAGCTCGCGGATCTGATAGCCGGAAACACGCTCGAAATGGGCGTTGCCGTGCACGATCCGCCCCTTTTCGTCCAGGGTGATGATGATGCCATGGCTCAGGTCGATGACCGTGTTGTAATACTCGGCAAGGTTCATGCGGTTTCTCCCGTTCAACCGGAAACATCTATCAAAGGACCCGGGGCGGTCCAAGCAAAAAGGCGCGGCCCTCGCACGGACCGCGCCTGGAAACGCGCCAATGGCGCGGGGCGAATCATGACGATCGCCCCGCGACAGGACATCAATGGCCGCTGATCTTCAGGCCCCAGCCCTCGAAGACAAAGAGGATCGCAAAGCCGTACCACATGGTGTAGACGACATAAAAAACCAGGGAGAAGATGACGATGCCCGCCTTGTCCTTGATCTGCTCCGGAACGACTTTGTAGTAGTTGTAGGCCGTTTCCACCACCTTGGCGTTGATGTTCGTCGCCACCTTGGCCTGGGCGAAGGCCTCCTGCTTCTTGAGGGCCTTGTCGAATCCGCTCAGGAGCTTGTACCAATTGTAGAGAGCCTGGCGGTCGTCCTTGCCCTGATAGGCCGGATACTTGGCTTTGAGGGCCTCGGCGTCGTTGTTGTACATCTTGTCCGAGTCGACCAGGCAAGCGTTCAAAATGGCCGCGTAATCGCCCTTGACGGACAGGGCCTTGCCCTCGGCCGAGGCCGTGGCGCCGGCGGCGGCGAGCAGCACGGCGCTGTCGGCGGCCTGGGCCTCGTTCTCCATGTTCATGGTCACGTCGATCTGATAGCCGGCCACGGTCTGGGCCTCTTCCTTCAGGGCGTCCACATAATGGGCCGAACCCTTGGAAATGGAATTGTACAGATTGTCCAGATAGGCCATGGCATTGTGCCCGTCGAACAAGGGCTGGAACATGGCGATGAGCACGATGAAGAAGACCACCAGCAGGCCCAACCCCGCGTTGAATTCTTTCTTGTTGTGGATCATGGTTTAGGCCTCCCCTTTCAACTTCTTGATATTCCCGAAGAACGCTCCGAAGACCCAGATACCGAACAGGGCGATGACGATGAAGAACAGGTACATGCCGACGGTATCCATGCCCTTGGCCATGCCAGCCCAGGACGCGGGCAGCACTTCCATGCTGACCAGCTTCTTGGGCAGGGCGAAGAACCGGTTCACGAAACCGGCCATGACCGAGATGGCGAAAAAGCCGCGAATAGTGATGCCGGGCACGACCTTGGTGACCAGGGCGCCGACCTGGATGCCGGCCAGGGAACCAAGCAGCATGCCCATGGCCAGGGTGTAGAAGATGAAGCCGTAGATGGCGTATTGGGTGATGGCGCCGTAGCCGGCCGTGAACACGATCTGGAAGATGTCCGTGCCGACGGTGGTCAGAGAGGACACGCCCAGGATGTAGACGAAGATGGGAAAGGTCAGGAAGCCGCCGCCGACGCCCATGATGCCCGCGGCCATGCCGACCAGGGCGCCGGACAGGACCAGGAAGAGCCAGGAAATCTTGCGGCCGCCGGGAATGAGGCCCTGGTCGAAGGTGACCATGGGCGGCAGGTTCACGGCCTGGAGTTTCTGGGCGATGCCGGTCATGGCCGCGCCTTCGGGTCCGTCGTGCGCGCCGCCGCCGTGTCCGGCCTTTTTGGCGCTGAAATAATCATACATGCCGTAGAAGCCCAGAAAACCGAGCATGATCGTGTACACGGTGGTGATGAAGGTATCACTCAAGACCGGATTGACGTTGTACAAAAAGCGGTTGATGCCCGCGCCCACGGTCGTGCCGATGATGGCGCCGATCAGGAAGACAAAGGCCAGAGGCGCGGACACGTTGCCCATCTTGCGGTGCAGGACCGAACCCATGATGGCCTTGGCGAAGATATGGAAGAGGTCCGTGCCCACGGCCAGGATGCCCTTGACGCCGGCGCTCATCAATGCCGGGGCGATGATGAAGCCGCCGCCCGCGCCGATACAGCCGGAGATGAGGCCCGCGCCCACGCCCACGAAAATCGAAACACAAAAAATGAACATACTGTAGTAGGACGGACTGTAGGCTTCCTTGCCTCCGATGGCGCTAGGCAGCGCCTGACCGATTTCGTCGGCGAAGGCCCATCCGCCCAGAATGCACGGAATGAGCATCAAGGCCAACAACCAGATCCGTTTTTTATCGCCCAGGATGACCCGCGCGTTTTCCACTTCCCACCGGGCGAAGGACCGCGAGCCCTCCACCATGAATGCACCCCAATCTTTGAAGAATCCCATTCGTTTCCGCCTCCTCGTTAGCCGTGCAGAACCACGGCGAAATTATGTAGGTGAGTCCCCCACCTCGAACGCCTCGCCTCTTTGCCCGCCCTTCGAGCAGGCATCCATGATTTTCCGGATCAGCTCGTCCAGGCCCACCGGTTTCATCAAATAGTCAAAGGTTCCCATGGCCATCCCGGAAATGGCCGCCTCCATGTCCGCGTGTCCGGTCAGCATGAGCACCTGCACGGTGGGAAAACGCATCTTGATTTCCCGCAACACCTGCAAGCCGCCCATGCCGGGCATGTTCACGTCCAGCACCACCACATCGACCGCCCGCGCCCCCAGCCTCTCCAACCCCTCGGCCCCGCCGAAGGCCCGCAGCACGGTGAATCCGCGCCGGTCCAGCCGCTTGGCCATGGTTTCGACGAAGGAAACTTCGTCATCGACCAGGAGAACCGTGGGCAGCGCCGTCATGACGTTCAATCCCGCCGGCTGGCGATTTCGCGGGTCCTGGCGTCGACGATCTTTTCCTCGTGCCGCCGCTTCTTCTCCACCGCTTCCTTGACCTTTTCCACCAAGACCTCGATCCCGCACGGCTTCATCAGATAGTCCGCCGCCCCGAGACGCATGCCGTCGATGGCCGATTCCATCGTGGCATGCCCGGTCAGCATGATGACCTCGACCAGGGGATGGACCTGCTTGATGAGCCGCAACATCTCCATGCCGCTCCGGCCAGGCATGTTCACATCAAGAATGACGACCTCGATTTCGTCGTGGATCGAGAGCTGACGCATGGCCTCATCTCCGCTGCCCGCGTGAAACACCTGCATCTGGCGCTTGGTCAGGCGCTTCTTCATGATGTCGATGAACTGGGCATCGTCATCCACCAGCAAGATATTGGCTTC
>CAYLNA010000054.1:0-11168 GCA_964384665.1 uncultured Desulfovibrionaceae bacterium
CGCTCATGTCCTGTCCGGCCGGCACGTCCTGGCCAATTCCGGATTTCGCGCCGATACGGCATCCGTCGCCGAGGTGGATATGACCCGCGACTCCGACCTGTCCGGCCAGGACGACCCGGTCGCCCAACGTGGTGGAACCGGCGATGCCGACCTGCGCCACCAGCAAGCAGTTGCGTCCGACGCGGACGTTGTGGCCAAGTTGGACCAAATTGTCGATCTTCGTGCCCCGGCCGACCCGGGTTTCACCCAGGGCCGCGCGGTCGATGGTCGTGTTGGCCCCGATCTCCACGTCGTCCTCGATGACGGTCCTTCCGATCTGCGGGAATTTGGTCATGCCGGATGCCGCCTGGGCGAAGCCAAAACCATCGCTGCCCAGCACGACGCCGGCATGGATGATGACCCGCTTGCCGACCTGGGTTCCCGCCATGAGCGCGCAGTTTGGGTAGATGATGGTTTCGTCGTCGACGCGGCAGTCCTCGCCGACGTAGACTCCGCTGAAAAGCTGGACATTGGCTCCAATGACCGCCCCCCGGCCCACCGTGACAAAGGGGTGGATGGTGGCTGTTTCGTGGATGCGGGCTTCCGGATGGACCCAGGACTGCGCGCTCTGGCCGGAAAAGCTACCCTGGGGTTTGGCGAAGAGGTGCACGCAGCGGGCGAAATCCAGATACGGCGTCGCGCTGATCAGCACGGCGCGGTCCTGGTCGGCCTGATCCTCGGACACGATGACCGCTGCGGCGCGGGTCGTGGCCAGCTGGCCGACGTACTTGGGGTTGGCCAGAAAAGACAGCTCCGAGGGCGTGGCGTCGGCCAAGGTGTTTACCCCGGTGATTTCGACGTCGCTCCCTCGGAGTCGCAGGCCAAGAGTTTCCGCGATGTGGGAAAGCAGCATGGCCGAGCCGCTATTTGCCGCGCATGGCTTTGTTGAGTTCGGCGATGATCTCGGCGGTCACGTCGGCCCCGGCTTCGTGGTACATGATCGCGCTGCCCTGCTTGTCGAAAATGGCCGTGTAGCCGTTTTTCTTGCCGTACTCTTGCAGGATCGCGAGCAGTTTCTCGATGATGGGCTTGGACAGGTTTTGCTCGGCCTGCTGCAGCTTTTGCTGGTAGCTCTGGCCCATGTCCTGGAAATCCCGGACTTTGCGCTTGTACTGGTTCTCCTTTTCCATCTTGGCGTCCTGACTGAGCATCATGGCCTGCTTTTGCAGCTCTTCCTTCAACGTATCCAGGGATTTTTTCTGGGCGTCCAGATTGCCCTTCATATCCTTGAACTGGGTCTTGAGGGACTCCATGGCCTTCATGCCAGGTTCGGATTTGGCGATGACCGCCTTCATGTCGACAAAGCCTATTTTGGTTTCCGCGTTGGCGACGGTGCACATACAAAAAATACAAAGAATAGCATAAAGGATCGTACGCATGGAAAACTCCTCAACGTATCGGAATGTTGTGGTTAAGGTTAAAAGAATTGGCCAACCGTGAATTCCACTCGGCCCTTGCGTTCTTCATCGTGCAGTTCATCCAAGGGGAATCCGTATTCGACGCGCAAGGGACCAAGGGGCGAGTACCATCTCACTCCGGCGCCTACGCTTTTGTAGAGGTCGAAGTCAACGGATTCGTCGTCGTCCCAGGCGTTGCCGGCGTCAAAGAAGACCACGCCGAGGATGCCCATCTCCTTGTGCAGGGGGATCAGATACTCCGCGTTGACGAAAAATTGCTTGTTGCCGCCCTTTTCGTCGCCTTCGTCGTAGCCCTCGTCGCCTTCCTTGGAGTCGTACAGAGGTGAAACCGTGCGCTCCTCGTAGCCGCGAAGCGAATTCATGCCGCCCAGATAGAATCGTTCGAAGGGCGGAATGCGGTCGCTGCCATTTTTCATCACATAGCCGCCCTGGGCGTGGAGATGGAAGACCGTCTCCAGAAACAGGGGCACGTAATGGTTGGTATCGGCGATGTATTTGACGAAATCGTCATCCCCGCCGAGGATGCCGCCGCCATATTCCGTGGAGAACTGGTAGGTTCCGCCCTTTGAGGGGTTGATGCGGCGGTCCGTGGTGTCACGCTTGATGGACGCATAAAGGGAACTGGCCCAGTTGTCGCCTTCGATATCCGTGATGACCTTGTCCGCATCGTCGTCGATATTGTCGATGACGTATTTTTCCAGGCGGTAATGCCAGGAAAGATTGGTGTATTCACCCAGGGGATAGCCGAAGAGCAATTTTCCGCCCATGGATTGCTTGTCGTAGTCGGAATACTCGTTGACTGTGTTGTAGAGGCTCACGCCCATGCCGAGTAGGGTGTCGTTGTAGTGGGGGTTCCAGAAGGTCGCCGTGTAGTCGGCGGACTTGGCGCTGATGGTGCCCTTGAAGCCGAGCTGGTAGCCCATGCCGAAGAGGTTGCGCTCCAGGACCTGGCCCGAGAAGAAGACTTGCGAATAGCTGGAATAGCCGACGCCGGCCGAGAACTGGCCCGTGGATTTTTCCTTGACCTTGACCCGCAGGTTGAGGGTTTCGGGGCTGCCCGTGGGCTCGGGCGTGATTTCCACGGTTTCGAAGAAGTCGAGCTTGGTCAGGCGCGCGTTCGACCGGCGCAGCATGGCCCCGCTGTAGAGGTCGCCGTCGGCCAGGCGCATTTCCCGGCGGATGACGTTGTCGCGAGTCTTGGTGTTGCCCTCGATCAAGACCCGGTTGATGGAGACCTTGGAGCCCTTGGACAGAATGTATGTCAGGGCCACGGCTTTCGCATTCTCGTCGCGGGCCATCTTGGCGTCGGACTCGGCGAAGGCGTAGCCGTAATCGGAATAGTATTCGCTGAGTTTCTGCAGATCCGCGCGCATGACGGAGCGGTCGAAAAAGCCGCCATCCTTGGCCAGGTCGTCCAGGGCCACGACCTTGTCCAGGTCTTCGCCCGGAGCGAGCATGTCACCGGCGTAGGCCACGGACGCGATCTTGTAGCGGTCTCCTTCCTCGACCTGGAAGGTGACGGTGATTCCGTCCTCGGAGTAGCTGACCTGGGGCTGTCCGACCCGCGCGTTCAGGAAGCCGCGGTTGCCGTAGTAGGCCTCCAGGGCCGCGGCGTCTCGATCCAGGATTTCCTCGCGCAGGATGCCCGATCCCGTTATCCAGGAGAACATGCCGCGTTCGGACAGGGCCAGTTCGCCCTTCAGCTCGCTTGGGCTGAGCTGGTTTGCGCCTTGGATGACGATGTCCGTGACATAGAGTTTTTTGCCCTCGTCGACCACGATGGCCAGGCGGGCGCGCTTGCCGTCGGCTTGGTTCAATTTATAGTCGACCTTGGCGTTGTAGAAGCCGTCCTTGCGGTAGAGTTCGCGGATCTTGCCCATGTCGTCGGCCAGGACCTTGGGGTTCAGGACCGCGCCAGTCTTGGTGGAAATGGCGGCCAGGATGTCGTCCGCGTCCAATTCCTGGGCTCCCTCGACGTCGATGGCCTGAATGAGCGGCTTTTCCTTGACCATTATGACGAGGTGCTTTCCGTCGACCGCGTCTTCCATGGAAATTTCGATGTCTTCGAAATAGCCGAGATCGTAGATATTCTTGAGTTCCTTGTTGATGGCCTTGGGGTCGTAGGGGTCGCCGGGTTGGGTCTTGAGGCGCATCAGCACGACGTCGTCGTCCAGGATCTCGTTGCCCCGGACATCGATGGCGGCGATGCGGTCGCGCTGATCCAGGCCGACCTTGATCCTGGCCGCGATCTCGTCGATGGCGGGGAGGATGTTGATGATTCCTTCCTTGACCACGAACATCGGCTTCGGTTCCTTTATGCCGTGGGCGTCCACCAACCGGGCGTCGATGCTCATGTTTTCCCCAACCTGGCTGAAGCTGCCGTAGACCGCGTATCCGGCCCCGGCCAGGAGAGCCATGTCCCGCGCCACGTTCAGGTCCAGGTATTCAACATGCTGGGCTTTGAGCAGGGCCATGGTGTCTTCCTGGGGCACGACATCGAAGCCCATCCCCGTCAAGCGCTCTGTCAGAAATTTGGGCAAGCTGTCTTCCAGATAGGCCAGGCTCGGCTCCGCGTTGATGGCGAAGGGCAACACGATCACCTTGGATTTCTCTTCGGCCTGGGCGGACGCGGCGCAGAAGAGGAAAAGGGCGATCAGCAGATGCAGGAATGCGTTACGATTCATACAATTCTCCGGAACGAAGCTCCAAGGTGCGCTGCATGCACTGGGCGAGTTCGGCGTTATGGGTCACGACGATCAGGGTCACGCCCTGGTCCTGGTTCAGGCTCAGTAACAGTTGATTGATTTCTCGGCCGGTGCGTTCGTCCAGGTTGCCCGTGGGCTCGTCGGCCAGCACGACCTTGGGTTCGAGCAGGATGGCCCTGGCGATGGCCGCTCGTTGCCGCTCGCCTCCGGACAGGGTGGTTACCCTGTGATGGAGCCTGTGCGCAAGCCCCACCCTGGTCAGAGCGACGTCCGCCTTGGCCAGGGCGTCCTTGCGGGGCATGCCGCCAATGATCCCGGGCATGGCCACGTTTTCACGGGCGGAAAATTCCGGCAGCAGGTGGTGGAACTGGAAGACAAAGCCGATGTCCCGATTGCGGATGGCGGCCCGTTCCTTCCAGCCAAGGGTGGAGATGTCCTCGCCCCGGAACAGGATGCTGCCGGAGGAGGGCACGTCCAGGGTGCCCATGAGCTGGAGCAGGGTGCTCTTGCCCGAGCCGGACGCGCCGACGATGGCCAGGGAATCGCCCTGACGCACGGTCATGTCCAGGGACTTGAGCACGGTCACGGTCTCCTCGCCCTGCTGATAGCTCTTGGTGATGTTTTCCAGGCGGTAGACGTCATTCATAGCGCAGGGCCTCGGTGGGATGCATCCTGGCCGCCTGTCGCGCCGGATAGAGCGTGGCCAGGAAACACAGGGCCAGGGCGGCCACGCCGATGCAGGACATGTCCAGCAGTTCGATTTTCACGGGCAAGTGGTCCAGGTAATAGACGTCGGCCGGCAGTTTGATGAACTGGTACTTCTTGAGCAGGGAGCAGAGGGACAGGCCCAAGGTGAAGCCCAGGGTCGTGCCCACGGCCCCGATCAGGGTCCCCTGCAGGATGAAGATCTTGCGGATCTGGGCCGGGGTCGCTCCCAGGGCCATGAGCACCGCGATGTCCTTTGTTTTTTCCATGACCATCATGACCAGGGTGGTGATGATGGAGAAGGATCCGACCAGGACGATCATGATCAGGATGATGGCCATGGCGGTTTTTTCCAACTTCAGGGCCGCGAACAGGTTCTGGTTCATCTCGATCCAGTTGCGGGAATAGTACGGAAATCCGCCCAGGCCTCGGACCAGCGCGTCGCCGATGCGCTGGGCGTCATCGATGTCCGTGACCTTGAATTCGATGCCCGTGACCACGTCGGTCTCGAAGCCCAGCACTTTCTGGGCCTCGGGGATGGAAATGAAGGCCAGGGAGGAATCGTATTCGTACATGCCGGAATGGAAGATGCCGACCACGGTGAAAAACGCGATCTTGGGCGAGAACCCGGCCGCGGATTTCTTGCCGCTGGGCGAGAGCAGGCTGACCCGCTCGCCCAGGGTCAGGCCGAGGCGAGTGGCCAATTCCTTGCCGATGACGATGCCCGGTTCCTCCCGCGTCTGGCCCAGGTCGGCCAGGGAGCCGGCCACGAGGTCCTTTTCCACGGTGAGGACGGTTCCGGCGGTCCGAGGATCGACGCCGCGCAAGACCACGCCCTTCACGCCGCTGGGGGTGGACAGCATGGCCTCGTAGTAGATGAAGGGCGTGGCCGCCGCGATGCCTTCGGTCGCGAGGCTCCGATTCACCAAGCGGCCGTAGTCGGGGATGGTTTGTTTGACGCTGCCCAGGATGAGATGGGAGTTGATGCCCAGGATTTTGTCGCGGAGGTTTTCGCTGAATCCGTTCATGACCCCCAGGACCACGATCAGCGAGGCCACGCCAATGGCCACGCCCAAGACCGAGATCAGGGAAATGACGGAAATGAATGCCTGTTTCCGGCGGGCCAAAAGGTAGCGCAGGGAAACAAAAAGTTCAAAGTGCATGGTGTCTCGCCGTGAAGGATCGCGGTCGGGAAATCGACGCCCTGTCCACGGATCGTGACTAGGCGAGGATTTCCGGACGCAGCAACGGGAAGAGGATGACCTCCCGGATGGACGGGGAATCCGTCAGGAGCATGACCAGACGGTCGATACCGATGCCCTGGCCCGCGGCGGGCGGCATTCCGTATTCCAGGGCGCGGATATAGTCCTCGTCCATGGCGTGGGCTTCGTCGTCGCCGGCGGCCTTCTCGCGGACCTGCTCCTCGAACCGGGCTTTCTGATCGTACGGATCGTTCAGCTCGGAGAACGCATTGGCCATTTCCTGGCCGCAGATGAACAACTCGAAGCGGTCCGTGATTTCCGGGTTCTCGTCGTTCTTGCGCGAGAGCGGGGAGATGTCCGTCGGGTAGTGGTAGATGAAGTGCGGCTGGATGAGATTGGGCTCCACCAGATTGTCGAACAATTTGGCCTGGAGTTTGCCGAGCTTTTCATTTTTTTGCACGGTCTCGCCCAGCTTCAGGGCCAGATCCTTGCATTTGTCGTAATCGCGATAGACGTCGGGGGAGACTCCGCCGATTTTCTCCAGGGACTCATGGAAGGGCATGCGCACCCATCCGTCCTGCAAATCGATGACGTTGCCCTGATATTCCACGAGGGGCGTTCCATTCACCGCCGTGGCCAGGCTGCTGAACATTTCCTGGGTCAGGTCCATCAGATCGACGAAGGTCGCATAGGCCCAGTAGAATTCGATCATGGTGAATTCGGGGTTATGCCGGGTGTCGATGCCTTCGTTGCGGAAATTGCGGTTGATCTCGTAGACCCGGTCGAAACCGCCGACCAGGAGGCGTTTGAGATAGAGTTCCGGCGCGATGCGCAGGAACAGCTCCATGTCGAGGGCGTTGTGGTGGGTCTTGAAGGGCTTGGCCGTGGCGCCGCCCGCGATGGGCTGCATCATGGGGGTTTCCACTTCCAGGAAGCGCCGCTCGTTCAGAAACGTGCGGATGAACTGCACGATGGCCGTGCGTTTGCGGAAGATGTCCCGCGCCCGATCGTTGACCAAGAGATCGACATAGCGTTGGCGATAGCGGGTTTCGACGTCCTTCAGGCCGTGGTATTTTTCCGGCAGGGGCCGCATGGATTTGGACAGGAGGCGCACCTGTTCGGATTTGATGGTCAACTCTCCGGTCTTGGTTCGGAACAGGATGCCGGTGACGCCGACGATGTCCCCGATTTCGAATTTCTTGAACACGGTATACGCGTCCACGCCCAGGTCGTCCCGTTGGGCGTAGATCTGAATGCGTCCGGACGTGTCCTGAAGGTGAAAAAAGGTCGCCTTGCCGAAGGATCGATGGGCCATGATCCGCCCCGACACCGCGAATCTGATGCCTTCCTGGGCCAGTTCGTCCTCGGTCTTTGTTCCGTGTATGGTCAGCACGTCGCCGATTTCGGCGGAACGGCGGAAGTCGTTCGGATAGAGAGGGATCCCCGCGTCCTGCAGAAACTGGGCTTTTTCCTTGCGGTGGCGCAGCAGTTGCTTTTCGCTTGGGGTATTGGCTTGGTCTTGTGTCAAGGAAAATCTCCGGGTGAGAGTGGTCGCGCCAAATAAAAAATGGCGGGTATTGGAATTTGGACCCGCAGTCAAGAAAAGTCAATGTTGGCGCGGGCGCGCCGCCTTATCCGTCACCGTTGCGCAGGCTTTGGGCCAGCCGTTCGCCGTTGTCCAGGATGGTGGTCAGAGCCTGGCGGACGTCGCGCAGCAGAGTCTCCAGGGCGGGGAGTTCCGTTTCCGGGGAAAAGAGGGGATAGTCGCTGCCGAACAAAACGCGCTGGGGATCATGACGTTCGAGGATGGAGCGCAGCACCTGGGGGGAGATGGCGTCGGGGCAGGCTGCGGTGTCCAGGTAAAGATTCTGCCCGGCAAGTTCCAGCAAGGCTTCTTCCCACCGGAACAAACCGCCCAAGTGGGCGGCGATGCACTCCAGGCGAGGAAAATTATCGAGAATGCGACGCAGGTCGCGCGGTCTGGACATGGTCGGCTTGTCCGCGCCCGTGGCGCCCATGTGCAGCATGACCAGGAAGCGGCCCTGGACCGCCTCCCAGACGGGGAGCCACAGGGGCGAGTCCAGCGCGATCATGGACAGGTCGGGGTGGAGCTTGAGCCCTTTGATGCCGTTTTGCTCCAGACGGTCCAGCTGTTCCTCCCACCTTGGGTGCTCGGGGTGGACCGTGCCGAAGGGGATGAGGCGGGGATGGTCGCGCCCAAGTCCGATCATCCATGTGTTGGCGGGGATCATTTGGTTGGGATGCACGGCCGCGGTGTGACAGATGGCTTGCTTCAGCCCGGCTTGGTCCAGGCGGGCCAGCAAGTCGGGCACGGAGCCGTCTCCGGCGGGCGCGCGGCCGAACTCCTCGCCAATGGCGGCCGCGAGCTTGGGACCGACCTTGGGCGGAAAGACATGGACGTGGCAGTCGATCATGGCCTAGCCGAACATGGCGGCGAGCCAGTCCGGAACCCGGGTCGGTTTGCCGGCGGCATTGACCACGGCGTGCTGGGTCATGCCCCTGGTCAGGACCGTGGTCTTGTCCTGGGAGGTGATTTCGTAGTCAAAGGACAGGGTGGCGCGGGTCCGGTCCGTCAGCTCGGTGCGGATCTGGATGACTTGGTCGTAGCGAGCCGGAGCCAGATAACGGCATTGGGCCTCGCGCACGGGCAGGAAAATTCCCCGTTCCTCCACCGTGGCGTAGCTCAGGCCCAGGGACCGGATCAATTCGCTGCGGCCGCGCTCGAACAGATGCAGATAGTTGGCGTAGTAGACCACGCCCATGGCGTCGGTTTCGCCATAGGACACGCGGTGCGTCAGCCAGCAGCAGGGGCGTGGGCCGCCCGCGAGGGCTCCGGTCATCGGGCAGACTCCAAGGCCAGGGCCATGATGTCCTCGCCGCGAGGCAGGAACAGTTCGGATGCGGCCGCCGCGTCTTCGGTGAATCGGGCCGGCCCGTCCGTGCGGGGCGCGCGGGTTCGATAGAGAAGGAATGGGACCGGGTCTTCCGTGTGCGTGCGCCGGACCACGGGCGTGAAGTGGTCGCAGGTGACGACGATGGTCGCGTCCATGTTGCGCACGGCCGTGGCGATGGGCGCGACGATGCGCTGGTCGAAAAGTTCGATGGCCTGGCGCTTGAGGTCGGCCTTGCCCATGTGCCCGCATTCGTCCGGGGCTTCCACGTGCACGTAGACAAAGTCTCCCTGCTCCAAAAAGTCCAGCGTGGCCTGGACCTTGCCTTCGTAGTTGGTGTCGATGAGGCCGGTGGCGCCCTCGACCTCCAGCACGTCCATGCCGGCCGCCCGACCCAGACCCTTGACCAGATCAACGGCCGAAACCACGGCTCCGCGCAAACCGCGCTGCTGGGCGAAAGCCGGCAGGTCGAGCGGTCGACCCTGCCCCCAGGGCCAGACCGAGGTGGCTGCGGACGACGGTTCGGAGGTGAGAAAGGCGTGAGCCTGGCGGATGAATGCGTCGAGTTCCGGAAAGCTGGCGAAAGCGCGCAGGTCCGGGTCGATGTTTTGGTCCAGGATGTCGTGGGGAGGGCGGATGGCCAACCGGGCCGCTGGTGTCGTGGCCCCGTTTTTTTGCACAAGCAGGTGCCGGTACTGGATGCCGGGAATGGGGGTGAAGCTGCCGCCCTGGGCGATTTCGGCCAGCCGGGCTAGCAGGGGCTCGGCGGTCTGGGTGGTGATGTGTCCGGACGAATAGTCCCGCATGACGCCGTCCTGAGTCATATCCGTGACCGTGACCAAGTTCATGCGCCAAACCAGATCGTCCGAGTCCAGGCGCAGACCCTGGGCCGCCGCCTCGATGGGGCCGCGCCCGGTATGGTGACGCTTGGGGTCGTAGCCAAGCAGGGCCATGTTGGCCACGTCCGAGCCCGGAGGCATGCCCTCGGGCACGGTTTGACAGCGGCCACAGCGGCCGGCTTGGGCCAGGGCGTCCATGTTTGGCGTGTGGGCGGCGGCCAGACTGGTGCGGCCGCCGAGCGTGTCCAGGGGCCAGCCGGCCATGCCGTCGGCCACGAGAAAAAGCACTTTCGACATCAGATGATCCTGTAATGAACGGGTGGAGCCAGCACGAAGCTGAATTTCTTGATGGTGTCCAGGGCGGCGGTCACGTTTTGCATCTGGGCCGCATGGCTGATGAAGACGATGGGCACGCCCGCGTCCGGCGCGCACTGGCGCTGCACGACCTGGGCGATGCTGATGTTGTATTCGCCCATGACCCCGGCGATGGAAGCCATGACCCCGGGTCGGTCGACCACGGCGAAGCGGAAATAGTGGCGGAAGACCGTCAGTTCCGGGGCCAGGATTTCGGCCTGGGGCAGGCGGGCTTCCAAAAAGCCGGTGTTGTTCGGAGTGAAATTGGTCCGGGCCAGGGCCAGAATATCGGCCAGGACCGCGCTGCCCGTGGGCAGGTCGCCGGCCCCCTGCCCATAGAACATGACCGGTCCCACGGCGTTGCCCTCCAGCAGGATGGCGTTGAACGGACCGTCGACCTTGGCCAGGATGTGGTCCTCGCGCAGCAAGGCCGGATAGACTCCGCCTTGGAGCAGCCCGGATTTGTCCCGGACCTGCGCCAGAAGCTTGATCCGATAGCCGAATTCCTTGGCCAGGGTGATGTCGAACTGATCGACGTTGGAAATGCCTTCCACGGCGAGGCGGGCCATGGGGAAATCCTGCCCATAGGCGAGGCGGATCAGGATGACGAGCTTGTGGGCCGCGTCGATGCCTTCCACATCCAGGGTTGGATCGGCCTCGGCGTAGCCCTTGGCTTGGGCCGTGGCTAGGACCGTGGTGAAATTTTCGCCCTTGTCGGTCATCTCGGACATGATGAAGTTGGCGGTCCCGTTCAGGATGCCGGTCAGGGCCTTGATGCGGTTGCCGGCCAAACTTTCCTTCAAGGTCTGAATGATGGGAATGCCGCCAGCCACGCTGGCCTCGTAATAGAGCCCCAGGTTCTTGCTGGCGGCCAGCTCGAAGAGTTCCGGTCCGTGTTCGGCCAGGAGGGCCTTGTTGGCCGTGACCACGGATTTGCCATGGTTCAGGGCTCGGGTGATGAGCTGGCGTGGAAACTCGATGCCTCCGGCCAACT
>CAYLNA010000055.1:0-10623 GCA_964384665.1 uncultured Desulfovibrionaceae bacterium
CCTGGACCAGATAGCGCGAGGTGCGGACCAGCTTGTTGATGGTCTCGATCATGTGAACCGGAATGCGGATGGTCCGGGCCTGATCCGCGATGGCGCGGGTGATGGCTTGGCGGATCCACCACGTGGCGTAGGTCGAGAACTTGTAGCCGCGCTGGTATTCGAATTTGTCCACGGCCTTCATGAGGCCGATGTTGCCCTCCTGAATCAGATCCAGGAACTGCAAGCCGCGATTGGTGTACTTCTTGGCGATGGATACGACCAGTCGCAGGTTGGCGCGGATGAGTTCCTGCTTGGCGTCCAAGGCATCGGTATTGCCCTTGCGGATGCGCCACAGAATTTCTTCGAGCTGCTCCACGTCGTGCATGGCGTTTTCCTGGAGCTTGCCCAGGATCTCGATCTTGCCGTTGACCATTTCCTTGAAGGAAAAAAGCTCCTCCATGGTCATGCCGAGCTGGTCGGCGGCGGCCACGGGATTGATGGTCCGGGCGTCGAGCTGCTTGAAGATGCCGAAAATCTCGTCCTGGGATTTGCCCAGGGACAGGATGTAGGCCGACAGGTCGCGCTTGCAGTTGTGCATCTGGCGCACGTAGTCGCCCACGGTCTCGATGATGCGGTCGATGAGGGTCTTTTCGAGCTTGATGTCGCGCAGGCATTGGACCACTTCCGTCTTGTAGTCCATGATCTTCTTCTGCACGCCATAAACGCGCTTGTCCAAGGTCGCGCATTCATCGAGCCGGGTGTAGAGGGGACGCTTCTTGCGGTAAATATTCTTGATGTCTTCCAGCAGCTTGATGACCCGCTCGCGCTGGTTCATCTCTTCCTCGGACGGGTCGTCTTCCTCGATGGTCTTGACCACGTCCTTGAGCTTCATGCGCCCTTTCTTGAGGTCCTCGCCGACGCGCACGAGTTCCTCGACGGCCACGGGGACCTCGATCAGGGCGTACATGACTTCCATCTCGCCGGCCTCGATCTTCTTGGCGATGTAGACTTCTCCGTCGCGGTCCAACAGGCCGACCGCGCCCATCTCGCGCAGGTACATGCGCACGGGGTCGTTGCTGCGCATGGAATAGTCCGCGCCGTCCTCGTCCTCGGCCAGTTCCAGCTTTTCCTCGTCCTTGACTTCCTCGCCGTCATCCTCGGCGATCTCGATGCCGCGCGTCAGCTTCTCGTCCACGATATCAATGTCGAGCTGATCGAAAATGACAATGATTTCGTCGATCTGCTCCGGAGTGTTGACTTCGGAAGGCAAGGCCTTGTTGAGTTCATCGAAGGTCAGAAAGCCCTTTTTCTTTCCTTCGGCAATCAGCGCCTGAATTTGCTGGACGTCCTTGATATTGCTCATCCGCTTCCCCCCAAAGTTGATAAAAAACCGCCGGCCCCATGAAGGCGGCTCGAAATCAGCGTTGCGTCCTGTCCTGGATCAAAGCCAGAAGCCGCAGCTCTTCCTGGAAGTTTCTCTCCAGCCGGGCCTGGCGCAGCCCTTCGTTGAGGCTGTCCAGCTCCCGCCGCTGTCCGGTCTGACGCAAAAAATTCCGCACCTCGTCCCATTCACCCCGCCCGACCTCGGGCGCGACATCGGAACGCATCTGGCATTGCACATAAAACTGTTTTTCTCCCTGGTCCAAAACGGCCAGGATCGTATGCGGGTCCGCCCCGAAAAGTTTGGCCCAAAAACTCCGTCCGCGGTCCGTGCCCAGGGCCCGGTCGAAGCCCAAGGCGTGCAACTCCTGATGATACTCGGGAAAACGCACGGCAAAGGCCAGCAACTCCCGATCCCGCTGCGACGGCTTGCAGGACTCCAGAGCAGCCGGCTTGGCCGCGGCGGCGCTTCCTTCCCGCTCGGCCAGCGCCGCGCGCAGTTCCGCTTCGGACAGCCCCAATCCGGCCGCCAGCTTCGGGACATAGAAAGATCGCCAATCCAGCTTCTTGAGCCGCCCGATGAACCCCGTGGCCCAGTGCAGAACATCCTTGGGCGCGTGGTTCGCGGCCACTTGGCGCAGGCAGTACTCCAAGCCGTCCACGGACCCGGCGACAAGATCGTCCAGACGGGCGCGCCCTTCTTTTTGCAAGATGGAGTCCACATCCTCGCCCTCGGGCAGGCACAGCACCCGGCACTTGAGGCCCTGGGTCAAAATCATTTCCGCGCTGCGCAGGGCCGCTTTGCGGCCGGCGTTGTCGCCGTCGAAAACCAAGTCCACCCGCCCCACCAATCCGGACAGGCGGTGAACCTGCTCCGGTGTCAGCGCCGTGCCCAGCACCCCGCAACTGTTCTCGAACCCGAACTGGTGCAGGCTGAGCACGTCCACATAGCCTTCGGTCAGCAGCACGTTCTTGGAGTGGGACATGGCCCGCCGGGCCTGGTACAGCCCGTAGAGGTGCTCGCCCTTGGTGTAGATGGGCGTTTCGCTGGAATTCAGGTACTTGGGCCCATCCCCGTCGACCAGGGCGCGACCGCCAAAGGCCACGACTTGCCCCGACAGATTCATGATCGGAAAGATAAGCCGCTCCCGGAACCGATCGTAGAAGCTCCCCTTGGACGAACGGGAGAGAAGCCCGGCCTTTTCGGCCGCGTCCTCGGGGAATCCACGGCCGCGCAGGTGGTCGCGCAGTTCGTTCCAGCCCGCCGGAGCCCAACCCAACAGAAAGCGCTCCACGATTTCCGGAGCCAGCCCACGCCGCGCGATGTACTCCCGCGCGGACTGACCGGCCGGGCTGGCCAGGACCCGGCGGAAAAACACGGAGGTCTGGGCATGCATCTCCAGGCATTGCGCCCGGGACGGCCCCTCGGCGGGCTGGTAGTCGCGACGCCGGCGAACCTCCAGGCCCGCTTCCCGGGCCAGGGCCTCCACGGCCTCGCCGAATTCGAGCCCGTTGATGGCGCGGTAAAATTCGATGATGTCACCGGAAGCCTGGCACCCGAAACAATAATAAAAGCCCCCTTCCGGATTGACCGAAAAGGATGGCTTTGTTTCCTGGTGAAAGGGGCAGGGGGCGACCAGTCGTGGCCCGGCGTGACGCAGCTCCACATAGCGGCCGACCACGTCCTCGATGCGCAGGCGGACTTTGATTTCCGCGATCAGACCTGGGTCGAACTTGCTCATCCGGCTCCGCGTGAAAAAATTTATCCGGCCAAGGTCACCTTGGTCATCCCGTCTCCGCCTTCGTCCGCGTTGGCGAGGGCAAAACCGCTCACGGCCCGGGATTGGCGCAAATGCTCGTGCACGGCCCGACGCATGGCTCCGGTGCCCATGCCATGGACAATCTCGACCTCGGTCCGACCCGCCAACAAGGCTTTGTCCAGAAAACAGGACAATTCCGCCTCGGCTTCGTCCGTGCGCAACCCGCGCACGTCCAGACGCATGGCCACGGGGGCGGATTCGCGCCGCACCAGCACGGGCCGGGACGCCGGCTTGGACTGGGACTTCCCTTCCGGCAAGCGGACGTCGGCCGCGCCCACCCACAGGGAGACTCCGCTCACGTTCAGGCGAACACGGTCCTTTTTGCCGTCCACTTCCAGCACCTGGCCCGTTTTGTTCCAGGGCAGATAAAGCAGGACCTGGCCCTGGGCAATGGCCCGCACGGAAAGTTTCGCGTCCTCCTGGATCGGCGCGCCCACGGCGTCGCGCAGGTCGGCCAGTTCCTTCAGGGCCTCCTTGCGGCCCCGCCGTCCGTCCCGCCATTCGTCCATGATCCGGCGCGACGTCTCGCGCAGTTCGCTCAGCATCCGAGCCCGATCCTGCTCCAGAACAGCCAATTTGCGGGCGTATTTCTGCTCCAGGGCCTGGGTCCGCGCCTTGAGTTCGCTCAACTCGTCTTCCTTGGCCGCAGCCAGTCGATTCAGGCGATCGAAAACTTCCTCGGCGTCGCCGGCATCCAGATACAGATACTCCTGGGCCCGGGCCAGAATGATCTCCGGCAGGCCCTGCTCCCGCGCCACGTCCAGGGCTCGACTGGCCCCGACCTGATCGTAACCGAGGCGGAACAACGGCTTGCGGCTCTCGGGAGAAAAAATGACCGACGCGGCCCGCACCCCATCCCGGGACAGGCCATAGGCCTTGAGGGCCGGAAAATGGGTGGCCACCCCGACCCAGGCCTGGCGTTCGAGCAGGCTGTCGACCACGGCCTGAGCCAAGGCCGCGCCCTGACTGGGGTCCGTGCCCACGCCGAACTCATCGAGGATGACCAGGGTCCGGGCGTCGATCAGCGGCCAGACCTCGCTGAAATGCCGGATCTGGGCCGTGAACGTGGACAAGCTCTGTTCAATGGACTGCTCGTCGCCCATGGACACCACAAAATTCTTCCAAAACGGCACAGAGCTGCCCTCGCCGGCCGTGACCGGCAGACAGGCATGGGCCATGAGGCCAAGCAAGCCCATGGTTTTCAGGCACACGGTCTTGCCGCCGGCGTTGCCGCCGGTGATGATCAGCACCCGCTGTCCTTCCTCCAGGACAATGTCCACGGGCACGACCCGGTCATGGCCGAAGACCAGCAGGGGATGCCGAGCCTGCTCCAAGCGCAGCGGAGCATCCTTGGCGATGTCGATGACAAGGGCGTTGGTCTCGCGGGCAAAACGGTCCATGGCCAGGAGAACGTCGAAACGAACCAGCTCGGCGAAGGTCCGGGCCAACTCGTCCTGCTCCGAACGGATCAAGCCTGTCAGGAAGCGCAGAATCTTCTGCTCCTCGGTCCGCTCCTCCTGCTTGAGTTCTTGCAGATCGTTATTCAGATCGACCAGAAACAGGGGCTCGAAATAGCAGGTCTCGCCGGTCTGGGAGTAATCGTGGACGATGCCCTTGAGCCGCCCCTTGAAATTTGTCTTCAGCGCCAGAACGTAGCGGTCCGAGGAAATCGTCAGATACTCGTCCTGCAGCATGAACTGCAGATCCTTGTTCTGAAAGAAATCCCGCACCTTGCCCGTGCACATCTGGTGTACTCGGCGGATCTCCTGACGCACGGAATAGAGTTCGGGAGAGGCTTCGTCACGAATGCTCCCGTCCGGCGCGAGACACCGCTTGAGACCCGACCACGTCTTGGCGGGCAGGGTCAGCCCGGCCGCAAGGCCGGCCAAGGCGGGATAGCGCTCGGCATCGAGCGCGCCCAGGCTTTCAAGCAAGGCGGCCGCGGTCCGCAGCATATCCCACAACCCGACCAAGCCATCCTGATCCAGGAAAGCCAAGGGATTGCGCAAAAATTCGAAAATACCATCGATATCGGGAAAAGCGCCCAGGCGCAGATCCGCGCTGGCGCAAAAATGCATGACCTCGCGCACCAAGGCGGACCGTTCGACGATCCGCGCCAAATCCGATTCGGGCACGATGGCGCGACAGGTCCGCTGGCCAGCCTCGCTGACCGCGAACGATGCAAGATGCTGCAGAATTTTAGGAAATTCCAGCAGCTGCAGGGTACGAGGATCCATGATGATTACGACGAAAGCTTCGCGCGGACCAAGGAACTCAGCTCCTTCCCGTCCACACGGCCGGCATGCTCGCCCAGGATGGCGTTCATGACCTTGCCCATGTCCTTCATTCCGGAAGCGCCAAGAGCTTGAATGGTTGAATCGACGGCGGCGGCGACTTCCTCGGAGGAAAGAGCCGTGGGGAGATAGGCGCGCAGGATGGCGAGTTCGCGCTCCTCGATCTCGGCCAGATCGGCGCGATTCGCCGCGCGGAACTGCTCGATGGACTCCAGGCGTTGCTTGACCTGTTTGGAAACCACGTCGAGAATCTCGTTCTCGGCCAGCTCCCGCAAGAGTTCCACCTGCTTGTTCTTGACGGCTGCCTTGAGCATCCTCAAGACAGCCACCTCATCAGTCTTTTTCGCCTTGAATGCGGAAATATAGTCCTTTTCAATGCGTTGCTGAAGACTCATTACATCACCTGAAGTTTGCGGATCTTTTTCAGCAGTCTCTTCTTGGCCGCGGCTTCCTTCTTCTTCTTCTGGATGCTGGGCTTCTCGAAATGCTGGCGCTTTTTCAGCTCGGAAAGAATACCCGCCTTCTCGACCTGCTTCTTGAACTTCCGCAGCGAGTAGTCAAAGGTATCGTTGTCTCCCATGTATACACCTGGCAAGCGAATCACCTCCCCGTCCGTTCATTCCACGCCCATGAGGGGTGGGAAATCGTGCTTTTTATGCGAAGCACGAGTGCTTGGCAAGCACAAAAAAGACAAAAGAAAAGGGGGCGAACCCCCTAGAAAACAAAGAAAAATATCAGGCTCTTAAAATTTTTCTTTCACGGTTTCGGCGATGGATTTCAGGATGACGACTCCAAGCCCGCTTCCGATGATGAAGAGCACCGCGTAGAGAACCCCGAAAAAAATGGCGTGGTCAGGCTGCCACCAGGGCAGATCCTGCGGCAATGGACTCTGAACAGTTTCCCCGTGCAACATAACTCCCCCTGTCTTACTTGATTGCGTCCTTCAGATCCTTGCCGGGACGGAACTTGACAACCTTGCACGCAGGGATGTTCAGTTCCTCGCCAGTGCGGGGATTGCGGCCAGTGCGAGCCTGACGTTCTTCCACCATGAAGGTGCCAAAGCCGGTCAGGGTCAGCTTGCCTTCGCTCACCAGGGTGTCCTGAACGGAATCGAGAAAATACTTCAGGGCGCGTTCGGCATCCGCTTTGCTCAAGCCAGCCTTTTCAGCCATCTTGGCTACCAGTTCAGCTTTCGTCATCAGTCTTCCTCCTTTGCAGTAATTCACCAACGGCCATGGAGGGTTCTCCAGAAACCCGGAACCCACACCGTCACCAATTAAAATATGAGCCTGATTCACGATCCATCGTGGATGATGGCCCGAGCACTACTGAAATGCCAGGAGCATGTCCAGCGGGCGGCCGTTTTGGCGGCCATCGGGGCGCAAACACTCACGGCGCAGGCAAACAGAATTTCCCTTGCAAAGTCAAGCAGATTTTCGAAAACACAGGTATTCCGGGGCTTCACGGGCGATCGAGGGTTCTGGGCGCGCGAGACGCGCGCAGGACCTCGGCCAACCCGCGCAACAGGTCCGGACTCAATTCCTCGGGGCGGACCCGGCGCTGGATCCCCTGCGCCGCGCACCATGCCTCCACTTCTTCCGACCAAAATCCCTTTAAAATTCCACCAAGTTGCTTACGTCGTTTCTGAAAGAGCAGTTTCAAGGTCCAGGACAGATCCTTCGCCATGGCCCAGGCTGGATCGGGACGCGGCACAAAGCGCACGATGGCGGAATCGACCTTGGGCCGGGGCCGGAAGACATGGGGCGGGACCGTGAACACATACTCGGCCACCGTGAAATTGGCGACCCAAGCCGAAAGCGCTCCATACGCGCGACCGCCCTCGGGGGCCGTCAGGCGCTCGGCCACTTCCTTCTGGACCATGAAGACCATGCTCTTCCACTCCCGACAGCGGGCGACCATCTCCCAGATCATGGGCGAGGCCACGTTGTAGGGCAAATTGCCGATGAGCGAGAGGCCTGGCAGGGCGCGGGTCCGTTCCCAACAAAACTCCAACCCGTCCGCGTGCGCCACCCCGATGGAGGGGAATTCCCGGCGCAGCCAGACCACCAAGTCGGCATCCTTTTCCAGGGCCAGGACCGGCCCGTCATGCTCGGACAGGATACGGGTCAAGGCGCCGCGGCCGGGGCCGATTTCCAGAATCGGATCACCCGCCTCGACCCGCAGCGTGGCGACAATCCGCCGGCAAATATTGGGATCGGCCAAAAAATTCTGCCCCAAAGAACGCTTCGGGGCCTGGAAGGCGGAACTATTCATCGCGCAGCTCCATGCGCCGTCGCTCCCGACGCCGGGCGGCCCGGGCATTGTGGTACATGCGAACGGCGCGCAAGGTAAAAATATAGGTCAACATGGCCATGGGAATACCGGCGATGGTCCCGCCCAAGGCCGTGATGAGAAGCCATTTCCAGCTCCGTTGGAAAAG
This sequence comes from uncultured Desulfovibrionaceae bacterium, assembly GCA_964384665.1. GTDB lineage: Bacteria > Desulfobacterota > Desulfovibrionia > Desulfovibrionales > Desulfomicrobiaceae > Desulfomicrobium. The sequence goes on from CAYLNA010000055.1 coordinate 7,914, forward strand.
CTCCGCCAAGCCCAGGTGAGCGAGTTCGTCGATGCTCAAGGCGGCGGCATCGCCGGGAACAAAAACCCGGCCCAGCAAATAAAAAAGAGGAAAGACAAAGGCCCAGTTGAACGGATTGGTCCACCACGTGCCCAGGGCGGCGGCGATCTTGCTGGCCCGCAGCACGAAGGCCAGGGACACGGCGATCAGCATCTGGAGGGACAAAAACGGCATGCACCCGGCGAAAACCCCGAGCGCGAGCCCCAGCGCGATGGACTCGGCCGGGGCCTTGATCCGCACGACGCGCAAATAACCATAACGGATGGAGCGAAGGATTTGTATCCAGACTTTTTCCATGGAGAGCCCACAAAAAAGGCAGGATATCCTGCCTGGGTTACGAACACGCGTCCTAGGTCGCGAGTCCGGACTCTGTCAAACCATTTGCCGCCCCGTCCAAAACACGCAGGGCAGGTCGCCCTGCCCTGTTCCGCTAGACCGCCGGCGGGGTGAAAACCCGCGTGGCCAAATCTCGATCCATCATGAACAATCCGCCTCCATCCGCGCCGAACAGGCGCAGTTTCTGGACAACATCGTTGACGTTGTCTTCTTCCTCGACCTGCTCGTCGACAAACCAGCGCAGGAAACTGTTGGTCGCGTGGTCCTTTTCCTCGATGGCCAAATTGACCAGGTCGTTGATGCGGCCGGAAATGTAGGCCTCGTGTTTCTGGGCCGCTTCCATGGCGTCAAGGGGACTCGCCCATTCAAACTGCGGCTTGTCGATGGCCTCCAGCGTCACGCGACCGCCGCGCTCCGCGATGTAGCGGAAGAATTTCATGGCATGAAAGGTTTCTTCCTGATTCTGGACCGTCATCCAGTTGGCGAATCCGGGCAGATTCCTGTCCTGGAAATAGGCCACCATGGCCAAATAGAGATAGGCGGAGAACATTTCCGCGTTGACCTGATCGTTCAGGGCTTTTTCCATTTTGGGAGTAAGCATGGGGCACCTCGCGGAATTCGGTTTAGAGCAGTTTTTTCACGGCGGCGAGCACGGCGTCATAATCCGGCTCGTGCGTCAGTTCCGGAACAATCTGGACAGAGGCGATGACGCCTGCGGCGTCGATGACAAAAATGGCCCGCGCCAACAGCCGCAACCCATCGATGAGCACGCCGTAGGCCTGGCCAAAGGACGCGGTCTGGTAATCGGACACGGTCTGGACGTTGGCCACTCCGGCGTTGCCGCACCAGCGTTTCTGGGCAAAGGGCAAATCCATGCTCACGGTCAGGACCTTGACCTTGTCGCCCAAGGCCTGAGCCTCTTGATTGAAGCGCCGGGTCTCCATGTCGCAAACCGGGGTATCCAAGGAGGGCACGGCCGAGATGACCGTGATCTTGCCCTTACAGTCCGCCAGGGACACCGGGCCAAGATCGTTATCGACCACGGAAAAATCCGGAGCAGGCGCTCCCACGCTCAGTTCCGGGCCAAGGAGGGTCAGGGGGTTGCCCATGAAGGTCACGACATTTTCTCTTTTGATCATAGTGCGGCTCCCAAGGTTTGAAGCTCCCGTGCGGACGGGAGGGCTTCCGTTGACAACATTCTCAAACCATTAAGGTTCAACGGTCGGTACGCAAGGGGGATGGAAAAAATTCGAGAAAAAAGCCGGCCGTTTCCGGCCGGCTTTTCAGTGCGCGTTGGAGTGATCCCGGTCCTTGTGCAGAGCCTTGGACACGGGGATGAAATCCGCCGCGCCCGAGAAGAGCGTCTCCTTGGTCACGTCCTTCAGGGCCGCGCACAGGACCTCGTCCATGTTCTCGACCAGCACGATGTCCAACTCCTTCAGGATGGCCTTGGGCACTTCCTTCAGATCCCGCTCGTTTTCCTTGGGCACCAGGACCCGGGAAATCAAGCCGCGATGGGCGGCCAGGAGTTTCTCGCGCAAGCCGCCAATGGGCAGGACGCGACCGCGCAGGGTGATCTCGCCGGTCATGGCCACGTCGTTGCGGACCGGAATGTTCAGAAGAGCCGAAGCCAGACAGGTGGCCAGGGTGATGCCGGCCGAAGGGCCGTCCTTGGGCGTGGCCCCCTCGGGAACGTGGATGTGGGTATCCACTTCCTTGTAAAAATCCCGCTTCAGACCAAATAGCTCGGACCGAGAGCGGATGTAGCTGACGGCGGCCTTGGCCGATTCCTGCATGACATCGCCAAGCTTGCCGGTGATCTCGATCTTGCCCGTGCCCGGCATGAGCGCGACCTCGACGATGAGCAATTCCCCGCCGGTCTGGGTCCAGGCCAGGCCCGTGGTCACGCCCACTTGCGCCTCTTCCTCGCGCAAGCCGTACCGCACCTTGGGCACGCCCAGGTATGAACCCAGCATGGTCTTGCTGATGGTCACGTTCTTGTCCATGTCCTTTTCCTCGACCAAATGCCGGGCCACCTTGCGACAGACGGACGCCAACTCGCGTTCAAGGTTGCGCACCCCGGACTCGCGGGTGTAGCGACGGATGATTTCCAGCACCGCGCCCTTGGACAAGGTCAAATTTTCGGGCTTCAGGCCATGCTGGTTCAGCTGCTTGGGCACGAGAAAATCCGTGGCGATGCGTTCCTTCTCGGTTTCCAGATAGCCGGGGATGGTGATGATCTCCATGCGGTCCTGGAGCGGGAGCGGAATGGTCTGCAACGAATTGGCCGTGGTGATGAAAAAAATGGACGACAGATCGTAGTCCATGTCCAGAT